>DASYEG010000267.1:0-3465 GCA_036499145.1 Micropepsaceae bacterium
CGTGATGGAATCGCGGAATTCGATCATGCGGGCGATTTCGTCCGCAGTGACGATGCCCTTCTCGATCAACAGGTCTTTGATCGCGAGCCCAAGCTGGCGGTAATAGGAATGGACACGGGCCTCGGAGATTTCGTGATCGGAATGATGCTCGCCCATGTCAAACACGCTCCAGCCAATGCTCGTAAATGTCCATGTCGAGCGTGTCGTTTGCCGCGCCCGCATAATCGGGCCACAGATCCTTCTGCCTGAAGCGCACTTCATAGAGCGTCTTCAACGGCAAGCCGTCGCGGCCCAGCGCGAGGGTTTCGGGATTGGGAAAGCGGCCGAACAAACGCGTCACCACGCCTTCCTTGCCGCGCACATACACCGGCGTGCGGATATGGCCGGGGGGGAAATCCTCGCGCACGCGTACGCGCATTCCGGGTGACATCGCGTTTTCCATCACGCTCGCGCGGCCTCGCGCAAGGCGGCGATGCGCGAATCGATCTCGTCCTGCGTCAGCACGCCCTTGTCGATCAGCACGCGCGCGAGCGCCGCCGTCCAGCGTTCGTAATAGGAGAGCGTGTCATAGGCGTCATGGCCAAGTGTTTCGATAGCGCGGCGGTTCTCGTCGGTCTTGCGATAGCCCTTCTGGGCCAGCAATTGGTTGAGGGCATCGATCTCCTTTTCCCACAGGCTCATATCGTGCGGCGAAATATCGACCGCACCGGCCTCAAGGCCGCCAATATCGTGTGGACCGCGCATGGTTTTGTTCCTGTCACTCCCGGCCTTTAGCGTAACCCATCCCTGTGAAACCGGCCAATAGCCCGTCAGTCCGGTTTAAGGGGTTTCGCTCAAAAGCCGCGTGCGCATCGCTTGCAGATGAGCCCGCAGGAGCAGCGGGCGCACCGATTCGGGCAGCGCCTGATAGGTCTCCAGCGTCATGTTCAGCGAGCTGCGCCCGAGATGATTGCACTCGTCGAAGAACCAGGGGCGCGCATAGGTCATGTAGATGATCGGACGTACAACCGCGCTACGATTGGGCAGGCCGGTGTGGAGCGTGCGGTAATCCACCAGGATGCAGTCGCCGCGCTGGAACGGGACGGTCGTCATGGCTTCGGGGGGCGGGATGTAGGATTCGGGCCATTTGTGCGAACCGAGCCAGATGCCGGTCGGCCCTGTATCGATGCCGACATCGATCAGCGGAATGGCGACATTGATGGCGTGCGGCGGCAAGGGCGGATCGGGGGGAAGCTCCGGATACAGATGTCCGTGATCGCGATGGGGATGCTGGAGCTGCGCACCGGGATGGGAGACCACCACGGTGAAACTGTTCAGCCGCATGTTGTCGCCAAGAAGCGGTGTCAGGAAACGGCGCAGCAGCGTATTGGCGAGGAGACGTGGTGCCGCGAAGGCGCCCTTCATCCGCACGGTGATATCGTAGCGCGCCTCACCGACCTCGATGAACTGGCTCGGCGGCGGCTTGGCCGATTGTTCCTGCATCTGGTGAATATCCATCGCGCCATATTGCGATTGGTATTCACGGTGCAGCACCTCACCCTCGCTTGATGAAAAGACCCCGCGCAGAATGGCGCAGCCATGCTCGCGCAAAGCCGCATAAGCCGCGTTGGCGGTCGCAGGACCCAGCATGTCCGAAGCGGTCTCGCTCCACGAAACGGGAATGATCCAGTCCACCGCCTACCCCCTCGCGGATGAATGTATAATATTTATGAGGGCACCGCCCCGCCCGCTGTCAAGTTCGGGAAGAACGGCGTTCCTTAGGGGGCGCCGGATTCGGGGGATTGGTTCGCGGCCGGCTTTGCCCAGCGCTGTGTCGCCAGGAACAGAAGCCACGCAAACGCCGCCATGGCGACGATAACGATGAGCCATCGAAGCGCGATCGCGGCATCCGCCACCGTGACGACCGGATAGGGAAACTGCCTGAGCACATCGAAGCGCTCGATCATCCAGTGCCATGCCGTGTGGCCCACGATCACCGACAGGATGATGGTGCCCATGCGCTCGGCCACAACATATTTGAACAGGATGTTGAGGAGCGGCACCACCAGCGCCAGCACGAACAATTGCCCCAGCTCGACTCCGACATTGAAGGAGAGCAGCGAGGTCAGAATGTGCGAGCCGGCGAACTGAAGCGTGTTCTTCAGAATGAAGGAGAAGCCGAAGCCGTGAACGAGTCCGAAGAAGAAGGTGATGATCCAGCGTCGCTTCGGGCGCAGCACCACGATATTCTCGAGCGCCATATAGAAGACCGAGGTCGCGATCAGCGTCTCGATGAGTGGGGGAAACCATAACGCATCCGGCGCATAATTATAAGCGGACGCGATGAGCGTGACCGAATGCGCCACCGTGAACGCGGTCACGATCGGGATCAGTGGCCCGATGCGGCGAAACGGGATGACCAGACACAGGAGGAACAGCATGTGGTCCGTGCCGTCGAGAATGTGGAAGAACCCCATTTCGACGAATTTCGCGGCCGCGTGATACCAATTGGGTTCGAGCCGAACGAGGCCGGCGTCACCTTCCAGCGCGTAGCCGCGATCCACACCGTTGGGCGGCAAGAATTGCAGCGCGGTGATCGTCTTCAGTGCGAAGCGGTCGAACGCGGCATGGATCGAAAAATACGAGCGATCCGATTGAATGGGATACTCGAACAGCACATCGAGAAGCCCCTGCTCCCAAAAAATCGTCGTGCTGTCGGGAAGCGGAGGCCCCGTGACATGGGCGAGCGCGCCCTCATAGGTGGCGAACGAGCGATCGGATTCGAGCGACATGCGCACTGACACGATGCGCGGCTTGGGAAGGAGCGCGTCGCCTTCGTAGATTTCGAGATTGTTGGCGAGTGCGATGGTCGCGGCATCGCGCAAGGATTGATCGGCACGCGCAAGATCGACGAAGTCGCGTTCGCGATGCGGAAATTCCACATCCATGACGGTTTTGAGCGGCAGGCGAACCAGCACGCGCAAAATCTGACCTTGCGGCTTGACGAAGGCCTGCACCGTCGCGTCGCTCGGGATGTCGTGCGCGGCCGCAGGTTCTGCGGCAAGCATGAGCGCTGCCAAGAACAGCACCAACCGGCAGAGCACGATCCTGAACATGGGCGGGGGTGCGATTCGCGGCCTATTTCACCCCCGGCCAGACCGCCAGCGCTCCCTGGTTCAACGTGGTCACCGGCGCCATACCCTTGGCGAGGAAGCGCTGGAGCCTTTTGCCTTCATAAGTCTCGGTCGTGTAGAGGTTGCCCTTCGAATCGATCGCGATCGAGTGCACGCCGTAGAACTGACCCGGCTGGCGTCCGCCATCGCCAAAGGTCGTCAGCTCTTTCAACGTCTGGCGGTCGATGATCTTGACCTTCTCGTTCACGCCATCCGCCATGAAAATGTATTTCTGCTGCGGGTCTTTCGAGAAGGCGATGTCCCATACCGAGCCGGCGTTCTTGGTATTCGTCTCGAAGAACGCTTCCTTGAT
>DASYEG010000268.1:0-4604 GCA_036499145.1 Micropepsaceae bacterium
CGATGCCGTCCATGCGGCTGGCGCCTATTTCTATTGCGACGGCGCCAATTTCAACGCCATCGTCGGGCGCGTGAAACCCGGCGCGCTCGGCGTCGATGCCATGCACATCAATCTGCACAAGACGTTCTCCACGCCGCATGGCGGGGGCGGACCCGGAGCCGGGCCGGTGGTGTTTTCCGAACGGCTGGCGCCTTTCGCGCCGCTGCCGTTTTTCGTGGAAGATGCGAACGGTTTCCACTTGATCGAGGACATGGAGGAGGCGCGCGCCGCCGATGCGACGCCGCTTGGGCGGATGTGTGCGTTCCATGGCCAGATGGGCATGTTCGTACGCGCGCTCGCCTATATGATGAGCCATGGCGCGGATGGTTTGCGTCAGGTGGCGGAGGATGCCGTGCTGTCGGCGAATTATATCCTTGCCTCGCTCAAGGATGTGATGAGCGCGCCCTATGAGGGCCCCTGCATGCATGAGGCGCTCGTCGACGACACCTTTCTGAAGGACTCGGGGATCACCACGCTCGACATCGCAAAGCGTCTGATCGATGAGGGATTTCATCCGATGACGGTGTATTTTCCGCTCGTGGTGCATGGCGCGATGTTGATCGAACCCACCGAAACCGAATCGAAGGCCACGCTGGATCAGTTCATCGCCGTGATGCGCGCGCTTGCGGGCGAGGCCAAAGCGGGCGATGCGGAACGGTTCAAGGCTGCGCCGGTGCTGAGCCCGCGCCGGCGGCTCGATGAAACGCTCGCCGCGCGAAAACCCGTGCTGCGCTGGAAACCGGTGCTTTCTTAAATTTGCCGCGCAATCCGGCGGCGAACCGCCCCCGCGCTTTGCGCGCGATTTTAGACTTCACGGCGAAGCCGCGAGGCCACTTCGCCGGGATTGCGCTCTAGAAAACCAGACGCCCGCCGACCAGAAGCAGCGTACCGGCAAGCAGATAGCGCAAAGCCGCATCCGGCATGCGCGGCGCCGCGTAGCTGCCGATGATGATGCCCGGTATCGAACCCACCAGCAGGGAACCCAAAAGGCCCAGGTCGGTCAGGCCCAGGATCCAATGACCCATCCCGGCGATCAGCGTCAGCGGCACGGCATGCGCGATATCTGAACCGACGATTCGGGCCATCGGGAGTTGGGGATAAAGCAGGATCAGCGCGGTCACGCCGATGGCGCCCGCGCCGACCGACGAGATCGACACCACGACGCCCAGGATCGCGCCCATCGCGATGGTCATCGCGCGCGTCCTTTGCGGAGCGATGGCTGCAAGATAGCCGGCGTAGCGGTCTATGATCTGCTTTCGGAAGATGAGAACCGTGGCGGTGCCGAACAGGGCCGTTGCGAGCACCGAAGTTATCAGCGTACTGACCGTGCCGCTTTGTCCACCGAGGCGCGACAAGACCAGCAGCGTGATGATTGTCATCGGTACGCTGCCCATGGCAAGCCTGCCCACCACCGGCCACTCCACGGTCTTGCTGACGCCGTGAACCGCGGTTCCGACAGTCTTGGTTGCGGACGCGTAGAGAAGATCCGTCCCGACCGCGGTTCCGGGATGAATGCCGAACAACAGGATGAGGAGCGGGGTCATCAGCGCGCCGCCCCCCACGCCGGTCATCCCGACGAGCGCGCCGACAACAAACCCCGATAATGAATAAAGCGGATGAAAAGCGAAATGCATGCTCATACGTCAGGGGCGCCCATCTAAAGCTGAAAGATAGGCGAAGCACGTCCGCCCGTCACGTCCAGGGTGGCGGAATAGACAACCCACCTCCCCCGGGCAAGAGGAATGAATCCTTTCGCCGCCGCACCGGAAAACAACAACAAATGTGACGTGGAAAAGTTCAGGCCGAAACGCAGTGATTTGCACGATATTCGCGCATGTCGGCCAAAAAACGGCTACGCCGTTTACACAGTTTGCTCATGTGCTTTCATGTTGCCGCCGGCTGCGGCGCCGAAGACGCAGGAACGCGCTTTCACGAAGCCGTTAAGGATGCATCTATTCGTCTTCCAGCGCCCCATGACAGGGAGCACAGCGATTGTGCAGGAGATAAATCTCCATGTCGAAGCGCGCGATCACCCCGCCACAGAGCGTGCAGCAATCGGGTTCGGGGCTGCGCACAATCTCAAGTGCCGGCCGCTTCTTCTGTTTGGCAAGCGAGGTGGCGTATTTTCGTGCCTGGTTTTGCGCGCGCATGTTTCACTCCTCTCAACTGCAACCGCTCGTTCCGCCGCAGGTGTCGCACTTCATACAGGTGCCATTGCGCAACAACGTGAAGTTTCCGCATGAACCGCAGGCGTCGCCCTCATAGCCACGCAGGCGCGCTTCGGCGGCGCGTTTCGCATGGACCTCACGTTTTGAGGTCTTGGCCCCGCCTTGCGTGGAGATGCGGGATTCCAGCATCGCCACGGCGGAACCCAGCGCGTCACCGGCCGCCTCCTGCACCAGCGCCCTGACCTCGGCGAAACTCGACGTGACGTCGATTTCGGCGGCGTCCTCTTCATGATAGGCGTGCTCATGCTGGGGATCGAGCTTGTGCGCTGCATTGCCGCCGCGCACGACGACGAATTGGTTGAGCTGCCCGCGCACAAATCCGGTGGACGCCACTTTGGCGAAATCCCTCATTGCCTCGCGCCGCGCACCTTCGCCGATGCCGCCACCGAGATCTTCGTCCTGTGCGGGCACCACATGGGCGAGATCGTGCCGGCCCAGGTAGGATACGGCGAGTTCGCGGAAGATATAATCGAGCACGGATGTCGCGTTCTTGATCGAATCATTGCCGATGACGATGCCTGCCGGTTCGAATCGCGTGAAGGTGAACGCATCTACGAATTCTTCCAGCGGTACGCCATATTGCAGTCCAATGGAAATCGCGATCGCGAAATTGTTCATCAACGAGCGGAAAGCAGCGCCTTCCTTGTGCATGTCGATGAAAACTTCTCCGAGGCGGCCGTCCTCATATTCACCGGTATGCAGATAGACCTTGTGGCCGCCGACGATCGCCTTTTGGATGTAGCTTTTGCGGCGATGCGGCAAACGCTCGCGTTCGTGCGAGTGGATGCGTTCGATGATCTTTTCCACGATGCGTTCGGTGACGACGGTGGTTCGCGCCGCCTGCGGCTGAGCGAGGAGGTCGTCCTCGTCCTCATCCTCGTCCAGTTGAAGCACCTGTGACGCCAAGGGCTGGGACAATTTCGAGCCGTCGCGATAAAGCGCATTGGCCTTGAGCCCGAGCTTCCAGGACAGCAGGTAAGAATCGCCGCAATCCTTCACCGCCGCATTGTTCGGCATGTTGATGGTTTTGGAGATGGCGCCCGAAATAAATGGCTGGGTGGCCGCCAGCATGCGGATGTGGCTTTCCACCGACAACGCACGCTTGCCGATACGCCCGCAGGGATTGGCGCAATCGAAAACCGCCAGGTGCGCGGCCTTGAGATAGGGTGCACCTTCGAGCGTCATGGCGCCGCAGACGTAAAGATTGGCTGCTTCGACTTCGGCTTTGGCGAAGCCCAACGTCTTCAGCATGTCGAAATCGGGCGCATCGAGTGCCGCCGGATCGATCTTCAACATGTTGACGCAGAATTCCGCGCCCAGCGTCCATTTGTTGAAGACAAAGCGGATGTCGAAAGCCTGCTTCAGCGCGCTTTCGATTTTTTCGATTTCGGCATCGCCGAAACCCTTCGCCCTGAGCGCGCCATGGGAGAGCGCATTTGCACCCTTCAGCGTGCCGTGGCCTACGGCATACCGCACGATCGATTCGATCTCGTCCGGCGAATAACCAAGCGCCCGTAATGCTTCGGGGACGCAGCGGTTGATGATCTTGAAATAACCGCCGCCCGCGAGGGTCTTGAATTTCACCAACGCGAAATCGGGCTCGACGCCGGTGGTGTCGCAATCCATCAGCAGGCCGATGGTGCCGGTGGGCGCGATCACGCTCACCTGCGCGTTGCGATAGCCATAGGCGGTGCCGAACGTAAGCGCTTGATCCCAGGCGGCCTTGGCGGCCTCCGAGAGTTCCTTGTCGAGAACCGCTTCGTGATCGAGTGCTACGGGAAGCGTGGCAAGGTCCTCATATTCATCCATTTGACCATAGGCCGCGCGGCGATGATTGCGGATGACGCGCAGCATGCAATCGCGGTTCTCCTCGAAGCGCGGGAAGGCGCCAAGCTCGCCCGCCATCTCCGCCGAGGTGGCATAGGAAATGCCTGTGAGCACCGCGGTGATGGCGCCTGCGATGGCGCGGCCCTCTCGCGAGTCATAGGGAATGCCGGCCGACATCAGAAGTCCGCCGATGTTGGCGTAACCAAGGCCGAGCGTACGATAGTCGAAGGAAAGAAGAGCGATCTCCTTGGACGGGAATTGCGCCATCAGGACGGAGATTTCGAGCACGATGGTCCACAGCCGCACCGCGTGTTCGAAAGCAGGCACATCGAACGCCTTCGCCCCGTTCATGCCTTCCTTGCGGAACGCCATCAGGTTCAGGGATGCGAGATTGCAGGCGGTATCGTCCAGGAACATGTATTCGGAGCAGGGATTGGAGGCACGGATCGGGCCACCCGCCGGGCAGGTATGCCAATCGTTGATGGTGGTGTGGAACTGGATGCCGGGATC
>DASYEG010000269.1:0-4649 GCA_036499145.1 Micropepsaceae bacterium
AGCGAGAGCCGCAACCCCCAGAAACAGATTGTTGCGCATGATGCGTTACCCCCCTAAATCCGTGAAGAACCGCCAGAATGCTATGAATATTTCGCGCCAGCAAGGGCGGCTGAGGGCTCCTGGCGTGCGGTCTTGTGCGAGACTTTGCGATCTGTGCTAAAGAGACGCTGGTGCGCGAAACGCGCCGCCCCCCGGAACTTCAAGGAACCAAGACCATGCGATCCAACGCTCTTCTGATCGGAAGTTTTATCGCGCTCCTCGCCGTTCCGGCGATGGCGCAAGGCAACAACGCCGTCGCCGTCAACGGCACGGTCGACAAGTTCGAGGCCAATTCGATTTCCGTCAAGGCCGACGATGGCTCGATGCAGACCTTCAAGCTCGCGGACAAGCTATTGGTCGTCCAGAACAAGCCGGCCAAGCTCTCCGACATCAAGTCGAACGATTTCGTGGCTTCGGCCGCCGTTCGCAAGGAAGACGGCAAGCTGCATTCGACCGAATTGCGCATCTTCCCCGATGCGATGCGCGGCGTCGGCGAAGGCCAGCGTCCGATGAATGACGCCCGCAACCAGACCATGACCAACGCCACCGTCACCGGCACGGCCATCGTCGGCGGCAGCAACAACATGAAGGTGAAGTTCCCGGGCGGCGAGTCCGACCTGATCCTCGACCCCGGCGTGCCCGTCACCAAGATCGAGCCCGCGGACAAGAGCGAGATCAAAACCGGCGCCAAGGTTCGCGTCCAGGGCATCAAGACAGCCGAAGGCGCAACGATCAACCGTATTACGCTCCAGTGAGTTTCACGTAATTGTTTAGAAAGCGGCGCTCTGATGGGGCGCCGCTTTTGTTTTGGGCTAGCGGCAGGCCTGTTCCAAATGGTCCGCCAGTACGCGCGCGATGGTTTCCGAAACCCGCTTGCCCGTCGGAATGTGCAGGAATTCGTTCGGGCCATGCGCGTTGGAGTTGGGACCAAGCACCCCGGTAATGACGAACTGCGTCTTGGGAAATTTCTCCCCCAGCATCGCCATGAAGGGGATCGTGCCGCCCTCGCCCATAGAGGCCATCGGCTTGCCGAATGCGGCTTGGCCGGCGCGTGTGATGGATTGTTCCAGCCACGGCGCCAGCTCCGGCGCATGCCAGCCCGTGTTGTTCGGTAGCAAGGGCTTGAACGTCACTTGCGCGCCATAGGGTGGATCGCGCGTCAGCTCTTCGACCATCACCGCCATCGCTTTATCGCTGTCGAGTTGCGGCGGCAGGCGCATCGAGATTTTCAGAACGGTGGACGGCAGCAGCACCGCCCCGGCATTGGCCGGTGTGGGCATGCCGTCCGCGCCGATGACCGCGAGCTGCGGCCGCCAGGTGCGATTAAGGATCATCTCCGCGGGATCGTCGGCCATCGGGCGCGTGCCGCCCGCGAAGGGGAATTTCGAATAGACCGCATCGCCCAATATGGCGGCAGCCGCCTTGGCCTGGGTCACGCGCGCGGGCGGAATATCCACATAAAGCCCGCCCGGCTTGACCGTTCCGGTCGCTTCGTCCTCCAGCCGCGAAAGCAGCATCCGCGCGATGCGGAAGCTCGACGGAACGATGCCCGAAGCATCCCCCGAATGGACACCCTCCGTCAGCACGTTGACGGTCAGCCGGCCTATGGCGGTGCCGCGCAACGAGGTGGTGAGCCAGAGCCGCTCATAATCGCCGCAGCCCGAATCGAGACAGATCACAAGGCCCGGACTGCCGATGCGTTTGGCCAGATGATCGACATAGAACGGCAGATCGAAGCTTCCGGATTCCTCGCAGGCCTCGATCAGTACGACGCAACGCGCGTGCGGAATATTCTGATCGTGTAGCGCCAGAATGGCGGCCAGCGCGCCATACATGGCATAGCCGTCATCCGCCCCGCCCCGGCCATAGAGCCGGTCGCCGCGCAGAACCGGCGTCCAGGGGCCCAAGCCCTCCGACCAGCCGGTGAATTCCGGCTGCTTGTCGAGATGACCGTAGAGCAGAACCGGCTCTTCGCCCACGCCGGGGATTTCGATGAAGATCACGGGCGTGCGGTCAGCCAGCCGCACCACCTCCAGCGTGGCGCCCGCGATGTTCGCGATCTTTTCCCGCGCCCATTTTTCCATCAGCGCCACAGCCGCATCCATATAGCCGTGGGCCATCCAGTCTTTGTCGAAACCGGGCGATTTGTTCGGTATACGGATATAATCGATCAACGAGGGGACAACCGAATCATCCCACAGCGCATCGACGAAATTCTTCAGCCTGGAGCCGTCCAATTCAGTCTCCTTCCGTGTCGATTTCGGGAAGCTGTGCCGCATTGTAGCGCGGCCCGCTGATTGTGGATGGATTGATCAGCGCCTCCATGCGGGCCATGGCGGCAGGCCCCAGGCGCACATCGGCAGCGCCGGCATTCTCCGCCAGATGATCCAAACGCGTGGTGGCCGGAATGGGAATGATGTGCGGGGCCTTCGCCAGCAGCCAGGCCAGCGCCAATTGCGCCATGGTGCAATCGTTTTCGCGCGCAAGGGCCGCGAAACCATCCAGCAATTTCAGATTCGCCGGGTAATGCGCCGACTGGAAACGCGGCATCGCCAGGCGAATATCCTTTGGCGGCAGGCTCGCGACATCGCGCAGATCCCCCGTCAGAAAGCCGCGCGCCAAGGGGCTGAACGCAACGAACGCGACACCCAATTCCCGGCACGCCTCTAGCGCGGCGATTTCGGGATTGCGGGTCCAGAGCGAATATTCGCTCTGCAATGCGGCAATCGGATGCACGGCGTGGGCTTTGCGCAACGTCGCGGCCGAGACTTCCGACAGCCCGACGCTCCTGATCTTGCCCGCCTTCACCATGTCGGCCATCGCGCCGATGCTGTCTTCGATTGGGACGCGCTTGTCCCAGCGGTGGAGGTAGTAAAGATCGATCACATCGGTCTGCAGGCGCTTCAGGCTGTCCTCGAGATTCTGCCTGAGCACGGCGGGGTGCCCGTCGATTTCCTTTGTCCCTGAAGCGCCGCGGAACATCCCGCATTTGCTGGCCAGCACATAATCCTTGCGGCGCGACTTCAGAACATTGCCCAACAGCGTTTCGTTGACCCCGAAACCATACAAGGTCGCCGTATCGAAATGGGTGTAGCCGACATCGAGCGCCTTCAGCAGAACTTCGCCAGCGGTCTTCGGATCGGGCGGATTGCCATAGGCATGCGACAGCACCATGCAGCCGAGACCGATGGCGGAAACATCAAACGGACCAAGTTTTCTTGTCTGCATATTTCTCTCGTGCGCTTTGTGCGTCCTTCGTGTTCTTCGTGTCTCGTGCATCGAAGGAACACAAAATTACATGACGCATTCGCGTTTGGGATCGACGATGCTTTCGAGTTTCCCGAGCACGCGCATGCAAGGCAGCACCTGCGCCAGACTGGAATTGGGCTCGCGCTTTTCCGCGATGGCGCTGAGGAATTCGCGATCCTCCAGCTCGATCCCATCCATCGACACGTCGACCTGCGACAGATCGATGGGATTTTTTTTGCCGTCCGCGAGATCGTCGTAATAGGCTTGATAGGTGGCCGTGTCCCCGATATAGCGGAAGAACGAACCGATCGGCCCGTCATTGTTGAACGACAACGACAGCGTGAGAATAGCGCCCGAGGGCACTTTCAGGAGAATGCCCATGTCCATGGCGATGCCGAGCTGGGGATGGCGCGGTCCCTGTACGGCATAGCATTCGGTTGCGGTTTCGCCGGTCTGGTAATGGAACAGATCGACCGTATGGCAGGCGTGGTGCCACAGGAGATGATCGGTCCAGCTGCGTGGTTTTCCCGCGGCGTTCATATTGGTGCGCCGGAAAAAATAAGTCTGCACATCCATTTGCTGGATCGCCAGCTCACCCTTCGTGATGCGGCGATGCACGAATTGGTGGCTGGGATTGAAGCGGCGCACATGACCACCCATGGCCACAACGCCGGTCTCCTTGGCGATTCTCGCCAGCGCTTCGGAATCCTCGACATTGTCGGCGATGGGAATCTCGATTAGCACATGCTTGCCTGCGCGCATTACTTGCTCGCCCTGCGCGCGATGCATCTGGGTCGGTGTCGCCAGAATCACCGCGTCCGCACGCGCGATGCCTTCGGCCAGATCGTTGCCCCAATGTTTGACGCCGTATTTGGCCGCGACTTCCTCGGTGCCTTTGGGATTGCCGCCGATCAGGGAGGTGACCTCCACGCCGGGGATGCGCTTCAACGCGTCCAGATGTTTCTGACCGAACGCACCCTGACCGGCCACGCAAATCTTCATCGCTCAACCCTTCCCGATTCTCAACCTTTGTTTTCCAAGATGATATGCCCAAGCGCGGTGTTCGACGCCGGCACATGATAGAAGCGATAAACCTCCTCCACGTGATCGTCGAGCGCACCCCGCATGATCAGCCACATCACCATTTCGATGCCTTCCGATCCGGTGTCGCGCAGATATTCGAGATGGGGAATGCGCACTAGCGCCGCGGGATCGCGCGTCAGATTGTCGAGGAAGCGATTGTCGAATTCCTTGTTGATGAGCCCGGCGCGCGGCCCCTGCAATTGATGCGACATGCCGCCGGTGCCGAAGATCACCACCCGCAAATCGCGGTCGAAGCTTTCCACCGCCTTGCGGATGGC
>DASYEG010000270.1:0-5953 GCA_036499145.1 Micropepsaceae bacterium
ATCGCCGCCTACAAGACCTTCATCGGCGCGCTTCTGGACCTCACCGACAATATCGGTCCCGGCGGCAGCGTCATCTCCCCCGCCCATACGCTGCGCTACGATGGCGATGATCCCTATTTCGTGGTCGCCGCCGACAAGGGCACCGCCACTTTTTCCGATATCGCCAACGGCATCGCGCTCTCGCGCAGTTTCTGGCTCGGCGATGCCTTCGCGTCGGGCGGCAGTCAGGGTTACGACCACAAGAAGATGGGCATCACCGCCCGCGGCGCGTGGGAAGCGATCAAGCGTCATTTCCGCGAGCTTTCACGCGATATCCAGACAGAGCCCTTCACCTGTGTGGGCGTCGGTGACATGTCGGGTGACGTCTTCGGCAACGCGATGCTCTGCTCGCGCGCGACAAGGCTCGTCGCGGCCTTCGATCACCGGCACATCTTCATCGACCCCACGCCGGAGCCACTGGACTCGTTTGCGGAACGCGAGCGCCTGTTCGCGCTGCCGCGTTCCTCCTGGGCCGATTACGATGCGAAGCTGATTTCCAAGGGTGGTGGCGTCTTTGCGCGAAGCGCCAAGGAGGTGCCCCTGTCCGAGGAGATGCGCCAGCTCACCGGACTTGCCAAGGATCGCGCCACGCCGTCGGAGCTGATCCGCGCTCTTCTGACCGCCGAGGTCGATCTTTTGTTCTTCGGCGGCATCGGTACCTACATCAAATCGGCGGCGCAATCGCACGGCGACGCAGGCGACCGGACCAACGATGGCTTGCGCGTGAACGGCCGCGATATCCGGGCCCGTGTCGTCGGTGAAGGCGCCAATCTCGGCGTGACCCAATTGGGCCGCATCGAATATGCGCGCGACGGCGGCCTCGGCCACAAGGGCGGACGCATCGATACCGACGCCATCGACAATTCGGCAGGCGTCGACACGTCCGACCACGAGGTCAATCTCAAAATCCTGATGAGCGGACCGCTGCGGCGGGGCGAGTTGAGCCAGGATGAGCGCCTTTCGGTGCTAAGCGCCATGACCGAAGATGTGGCAAGGCTGGTGCTCGCGGACAATTATGATCAGACTCTCGCCCTTTCCGTCGCCGAATCCACCGCGGCGCGTGACAGCGATGCGCATACGCGTTTCATGCGCGAGCTGGAACGCAACGGCGCGCTCGACCGCGAGGTCGAGTTTCTGCCCGCCGATGATGTGATGCAGGCGCGGCAGCGCGAAGGGCACGGTCTCACGCGGCCCGAGCTGTGCGTGATCCTCGCCTATGCAAAGCTCGATCTGTATCACGCGATCAACGAAAGCGAGCTGGCGGCCGATCCGTATTTCGACGCGGTTCTGACCGGCTACTTCCCGTCCTTGGCGGCAGCGCGCTTCCAAACCGAGTTGAAGCGCCACCGGCTGGCGCGCGACATCGTCGCCACCGAACTTGCCAATCGCACCGTCAATCTCGCGGGGCCCCTCTTCGCGCACCGCATGCGCGAGCTTTCCAATGCGCCCATCTGGTGTACGGCACGCGGCTTTGCGCTCGCCGAGGGCACCTTTGGGCTCTCGCAACTGAAGACGCGCATTTGCGCCCTCGACCTGAAGGTGCCCGCCGCGACCCAGAACGCGATGATGGCCGACATCGCCGAGCTTTTGCGGCGTCTCGGACTGTGGTTCATCGTCCAACTGCCCCACGCCCCGATCGCCGAGACCGTCGCGCGCTACGGCGCCGGGTTCGCCGCGCTCAAAGGCCGTTTCGCAGGGTTGGTCTCGCCTATCGAGGCGGAAGGCGTGGAGTTGCGGATCGCGAGTTTCACGAAGGCCGGTGTGCCCAAGGATCTGGCGGAAGATATCGCGGTTCTCCCGCTGCTCGCCGCGATTCCGGAAATCGTCTTGTTGCAGGAAGCTCAAAACGTGCCGGCGGAAACCGCGGGCCGGGTTTATTTCGCCGTCGGCTCGTTGGTGGGCCTCGACCGCTTGCGGGCGCTGGCGGCGCGGATTGCGGCGGGCGATCATTGGGATCGTCTGGCGCTGCGCCGCATCATGGACGATCTTTTCTCAGCCCAAAGACTGCTGGCCTGTGACGCGCTTGCCCGAGGCCGGGGACAGCCGGGCCAGGAAGCGGTGGATGGCTGGGCGAAGCTCCGCGAAGCGGACATCGCAAGGACGGTGAGCTTCCTTAGCGAACTGGAACGCGGCGGCGAAGCGTCGATCGCGAAGCTCGCGCTCGCCAACAGCCAGATTCAAAAACTCGCCTCACCGGCCTGAGCCGTCGCACCCCGTACAAAACAGGAACGGTGGCCGTGATTGCTCGCCGCCGTCATTTGCGGCAATTATCCGCTGCCCTTGCGCGTTCCCGCTCCAATGTCCCAGGAAATCGAAATCCGTTTTGCCGCGTCCGAACGCGAACTCAAGCGCATTGCGCGAATGTCCGCATTGGAAGGTTTCGAAGTCGGCCGCGCGACAACACGCAGGCTCTGCACCGTCTATTACGACACGCCGGAGCTTTCGCTTTCCAAGGCGGGGATTTCATTGCGCGTGCGCAAGAATGGCCGCGAGTATGTGCAGGGTGTCAAAGATGAAAGTTCCGGCGCGCTCGCTTCGGAACGTCATGAGGTCGAGAGCGAGATCGTTTCCGGCCAGCCCGATCTTGCCTCGGTTCCCGATGAGGCTTTACGGGCCCGGCTGCAAGCGCTCACGGCAACGCTTGCGATCACACCGGTGATCGAGACCGAGATCCAGCGCACGACGCGTTCGATGAAAAGCCCGGCAGGCGATGCCGTTGAACTTGCGGTTGACCGCGGCGAAATCCGCACCTTGATGAACGGTCATGCGCGCCTTGCGGTCAGCGAAATCGAACTCGAACTGAAGGGCGGTGCACCGGCGGCCCTCTACGAGATCGCGCGCCGGCTGTCGCGCCGAAGTCCGCTCACCGTCAACATCGAAAGCAAATCGGCACGCGGGATGCGCGCGCTCGAAGGCGAACAGATTTGCGCCCATAAGGCAGGCCGGACCCAATTGCCGTCCGACTGCACGGCGGAGGAGGCTTTCCGCCTGACCTTGCTGCATTGCTTGCGCCATCTCGCCCGCAACGCGCCCGCGGTCGCCGAAGCACGGTTGCCGGAGGGCGTTCACCAGGTCCGCGTGGGGCTTCGCCGCTTGCGGGCGGCTCTTTCGGCCTCCGGCGGGAATTTCCGTGTGCGCGAACTGGAGTCCTTGGACGAACGGGCCAGCAATCTTTCCGATATTTTCGGCAGCACACGCGAACTGGATGTGTTCGCGACCGAATTGCTTGCGCCCGTAGAGGACAGCCTCAAGAAACCGGGATTGCCGCAACTCAGATTGCTCCTCGAAGAACTGCGCCGCGCATCCTGGGAACAGGCCGTCAAGCTGGTGCAATCCGACGACTTCACCGGGTTCCTCATCGATCTCGCGGCGGCCATCGAAAGCCGCATCTGGCGCGAATCGGCATCCGCTGAGCAATTGGCCGCCTTCGAGCGGCCCGCGCGCGCGCTTGCCTCCGAAACTCAGGACAAGAGGCTGAAGCAGGCGTGCAAGCGCGCCAAGCATCTGTCATCGCTCAATGTGCAGGAGCGTCATCGTTTGCGCATCGCGCTGAAGAAGCTGCGCTATTCGGCGGAATTCTTCGCACCGCTTTTCGCCGCCAAGCCGGTTTCAGCCTTTCTCGAGCGCCTGAGCAAATTGCAGGATCTCTTCGGTGCGCTCAACGACGCAGCGACCGTCGAGACGATCCTGCGCCGCATCACCGAGCACGCGGGCAAAAGGAGCAGCGCGGAATTGCTGGAAGCGGCCGCGTTCGTCGACGGCTGGCATCAAAGCCGGGTCGAACCGACCTGGGACAAAGCGAAGAAGCGCTGGAAGATTTTTATCAAAACCGAACCCTTCTGGCGGTCCTAGAACGTGATCGTTGCCATGACCGGCACGTGGTCGGAAGGACGCAGCCAGCCGCGCGCTTCTTTCAGGATCAAGTGATCCGAGATGCCATCGCGCAACGGCCGCGTGACCCAAATATGGTCAAGCCTGCGGCCACGGTCCGAAGCCAGCCAGTCGCGCGCGCGATAACTCCACCAGGAATAGATTTTCTCCGCAGGCGGCACGACCCCGCGCGTGACATCGTTCCATTCGAAGCTGTCCAGGGCGGCAGCGAGGAGTTCGGTCTCAACCGGCGTGTGGCTGACCACATCGAGTAGCTGCTTGTGGTTCCAGACATCATTCTCATGCGGAGCCACGTTGAGATCGCCGACCAGCACCGTGGGGTCGCTCTTCTGCCGGCCCCGTTTGGCGAAGCAGGATTCCATTTCGCGCAGAAAATCGAGCTTATGGGCGAATTTCGGGTTGGCCTTCGGATCGGGGATATCGCCTCCCGCCGGCACATAAAAATTGTGCAGCTCAAGTCCCGTCTCGAATTCGACCGAGACATGACGCGTGTCGTCCTTGCCGCAAAAAGCCATCGCATGGGTCGTGCGGAATGGCAGGCGCGAAAGGATGGCCACCCCGTGGTAACCTTTCTGGCCATTGATCGCCTGATGGACATAGCCGAGGTCCCGGAAAATCTCACCCGGGAACAGGGGATCTGGGACCTTGGTCTCCTGCAGGCAAAGCACGTCCGGTGCATGGTTTTTCAGAAACTGCCCGACCAGGCCAGCGCGCAGCCGCACCGAGTTGATGTTCCAGGTCGCGAGTTTTATTTGAGGCATGTCATTGTTTATTAACGATCTCTGTTTATATATATTGCAGTGCAACACGTATGTTGCTATGCACAATCAGATATTGGAGAGTATGGTTATGACGGAAGTGACGTTGCGGGCTGTTCATCCCGCGGAGAGCAGAGAGATTGTGTCCTTGAGTGCGCGTTTCCTGTCTCAGATGGTTATCGCAGTGGCTGGGGTTCTGTCCTTTGTCCCCTTTGCAGTGTATTTCGCTCAACATTGACGCGGGGCGGCTGGTTAGTCTCTCTGATAAAGGCTTTGCAGAGGCCAACGCGCAAGTGGGGGCACATCCAGCCCATCTGTGAGCCCGAGAGATAGACGCTCCAGGCCTGCCCACGCCACCATTGCACCATTATCCGTGCAAAGTGCTCCCGGCGGAAGCGAAAGAACGAACCCTTCCTGGCGGGCCAAATCTCCGAGGGCCTGCCGGATGGGGCCATTGGCCGCTACACCGCCAGCAGCGACGAAATTCCGGTATTCGTTTGTTATTCCGAACTCCGTTCGAAAAATATTCATGGCGTTTCGCACTCGATCGATGAGGACCGCAACCGCTGCGGCCTGAAAACCGGCGGCAAGGTCCGAGCGGTCTTGCGGGGTGAGGCGGGTTTGCTCACCCACTGCCAGGCGCATCGCGGTCTTCAGGCCTGAAAAGGAAAAATCCGCCCCCGGCCGGCCCAGCATAGGCCTGGGAAGCGCAAAGCGCGTGGCATTGCCGGACTGCGCCAAAATCTCGATTTGCGGGCCGCCCGGATAGGAAAGGCCCAGGAGCTTAGCCGTCTTATCGAAGGCTTCGCCGACCGCGTCGTCGATCGTCGTGCCGTAGAGCTTGAACTCGCCCACACCGGCAACGCCGAGCAACTGGCAATGCCCGCCGGAAATCAGTAACAGCAGGAACGGAAACGCGGCACCATCCGTCATCCGCGCGGTGAGCGCATGAGCCTCGAGATGATTGACGGCGACGAGCGGTTTGCTCGCGGCGAGCGACAGCGCCTTTGCCGTCGTCAGTCCGACCATCACACCGCCGATCAGGCCGGGGCCGGAGGTCGCGGCCACCGCATCGAGATCGGCGAGCGCAACACCGGCCGTCGAAAGCGCCTCCTCGACAATCCCGTCCAGCCTCTCGACATGCGCGCGCGCGGCGATTTCCGGTACCACGCCGCCATAGGGCCGGTGCGCGTCGAGCTGGCTGAACACGATATTGGAAAGGATCGTGCCGGGTCCGGGCGCGGAGCCGCGCACCACCGATGCGG
>DASYEG010000271.1:0-7172 GCA_036499145.1 Micropepsaceae bacterium
ACGTTGCCCGAGCGGATGGCGCCTTGCGCTTCGGAGCGCGTCGCGGCAAACCCCCGGCTGACGAGGAAAAGGTCGGCGCGCTCGCTTTGGTCGGGCATTATCCCCGCACGGCCGCGGCGTCGCGTTCGCGTCCGAGCGCCGAAAGTCCGGCGGCAACAATGCCCTTTGCGTCGAGCCCGGAGATTTCATACATCCGCTCGGGCGTGTCCTGATCCAGGAAGCGGTCGGGCAGGATCATGGTGCGAATCTTCAAGCCGCGGTCGAGAAGCCCGTCCCAGGCCGCGAAATGCAGCACATGCGCGCCAAAGCCGCCAATGGCGCCTTCCTCGACGGTCAGCAGCACTTCATGGTTTTGCGCCAGCCGCCGTACCAGATCGGTATCGAGCGGCTTGGCGAAGCGGGCATCGGCCACTGTCGCAGACAATCCGTAGGCGGAGAATTTTTCCGCAGCCTTCAGGCATTCCGCGAGACGCGCGCCGAAATTCAGGATCGCGACGGAGCTTCCCTCCCGCAGGATGCGGCCCTTGCCGAGCGCCAGCGGCTGCCCGATCTTGGGCAGCGGCACGCCCATGCCTTCGCCGCGCGGATAGCGGAAGGCCGACGGCCGGTCGTCGATGCTTCGCGCCGTCGCGACCATATGCATCAGCTCCGCCTCGTCGGCCGCCGCCATGACAACGAAACCGGGCAGCGTCGCCAGATAGGCGACGTCGAACGCACCGGCATGGGTCGGTCCGTCGGCGCCGACGAGACCGGCGCGGTCGATGGCAAAGCGCACCGGCAGCGACTGGATCGCGACGTCGTGCACCACCTGATCGTAGGCGCGCTGCAGGAAGGTCGAATAGATCGCCGCGAAAGGCCGGTAACCCTCGGCGGCAAGGCCGGCGGCAAAAGTCACGGCGTGCTGCTCCGCGATACCGACATCGAAGAAGCGTTTGGGAAAGCGTTTCGCGAACAGGTCGAGGCCGGTGCCGGACGGCATGGCGGCGGTGATGCCCACCACCTTCTCGTCGCGCTCCGCTTCGGCGATCAGCGCTTCGGCGAAGACCTTGGTGTAGCTCGGGGGCCCCGCGGCGGCCTTCTTCTGCTCGCCGGTCAGCACGTTGAACTTCGAAACGCCGTGGAATTTGTCGGAGGAGGCTTCGGCCGGCGCGTAGCCCTTGCCCTTCTGGGTCACGACATGGACCAGTGTCGGCCCCGTATCGTTGTCGCGAACATTCTCCAGCACCGGAATCAGATGGTCCAGATTGTGCCCATCGATCGGCCCCACATAATAGAAGCCCAATTCCTCGAACAGCGTGCCGCCCATCCAGAAGCCGCGCGCATATTCCTCGGTCCGCTGCGCGGCGACCCGGAAGAAGCGCGGGAAGCGCTGCGACACCCGCTTCAGGAAATAGCGCAAGCCGCGATAGGTCCGGCTCGATACCAGCCGGGCGAGATAGGCGCTCATGGCCCCGACCGGAGGGGCAATCGACATGTCGTTGTCGTTGAGGATGACGATAAGGCGCGCATTCGCGGCGCCCGCATTGTTCATCGCCTCATAGGCCATCCCGGCGCTCATCGCCCCGTCGCCGATCACGCTGACGACGTTGTGTTTCTGGCCCGCCAGATCGCGCGCCACGGCGAAGCCAACGCCGGCCGAAATCGAGGTTGAGGAATGGGCGGCGCCAAAGCTGTCGTAGGGGCTTTCATTGCGCTTGGTGAACCCGGATATCCCGCCACCCTGGCGCAGGGTGCGCATGCGTGCCCGGCGGCCGGTGAGAATCTTGTGGGGATAAGATTGATGACCGACGTCCCAGATGATTTTGTCCTGCGGAGTCTCGAAAACGCGGTGCAGCGCGACGGTCAGTTCCACCACACCGAGGCCCGCGCCCAAATGTCCGCCCGTGAGCGAAACCACATCGACGGTTTCCTGGCGCAATTCGGCTGCCAGTTGATTGAGGTTCTCACGCGGAAGCGCACGCAGGTCGGCCGGATCGTGAATTTCGTCCAGCAAAGGGGTCTTGGAAATAACGGTCACGAAACTCTCTTTGAAAAAGTCGCCGCGCGAAGCGTGGCTCGGATTGTGGAGGTCCCTCGAAAGCTTAGCAGAGCGATTCGAAAGGATCAGGCCATTCCGGCCACCACAAAGCGCGCTGCCTCCCGCAAAAGATCGGCTTTCTCGTCGAACAAATCAAGGTGAGCGGTGGCCTGGGCCGCCATCGCCTGGGCCTGGGCGCGCGCCCGTTCGAGACCGAGAAACAAAGCCAGCTTGGCCTTCCCGTGCGTTGCATCCTTGCGGGCGTCTTTGCGCGAATCGACCACTTCGCCGTCAAGGCCGAAAAGATCGTTGGCGATCTGATAGGCCAGGCCGAGTTCCTGACCATAAGCCGTGACCGCCTGGCGCGCGGTGGCCGAGGCCCTTCCCATGATGGCACCCGCTTCGCAGGCGAACGTAAACAACGCAGCGGTTTTCATGCGCGCCAAGCGTGTGATCTCGGCCAGCGCCGGATCGCGCCCGCCGAGCGAGATCTCCATCATGTGGCCCCCGACCATGCCGTTGTGACCGGCCGCAAGAGCGAAGCGCGACATCAATTCGCAGCGTATAAAGGGATCGCCATGCGCCTCCGGCGAGGCGATCAGTCCGAAGGCCAGCGTCAACAATGCATCGCCGGCGAGTATGGCGGTCGCCTCGTCGAACGCCTTGTGCAGCGACGGCTTGCCGCGGCGCATATCGTCATCGTCCATGCCCGGAAGATCGTCATGCACCAGGGAATAGGCGTGCAGACATTCGACGGCGGCAGCCACCCGCCCGAGCGCGCGGCGGTCGACGCCGAAGAGCCGTCCGCTTTGCAGCACGAAAAAAGCGCGCAGACGCCGGCCGCCGCCCAAAGCGGCGTAGCGCATCGCTTCCATGAGACGCAGTTCCGGACCGCCGGGTTTGGGCAGTAACATCTCCAACGTCGCCTCGACGAAGGAGGCTGCCTCGGCGAAAGCCGGTTCGATCGGCGCCAAGGGCGCGGTGGCGCTCATCGAAGGACCTTCTTACGATTCCATCGGCTCCGTGCCTTTGGCGCCCTCCGGACCGAGGACAATTTTTTCGAGACGCATTTCCGCGCCCTTGAGCTTCGCATCGCAATGGGCCTTCAGCGCCGTGCCGCGTTCGTAAAGCGCAATGGAATCCTCAAGGTCCACTTCACCTTGTTCCAGCCGCGAAACGATGCTCTCAAGCTCGGCCAGCGCGACCTCGAAGCTCAAATCCCCGACCGCCAGCGCTGCTGCCTCTTCTTTCACCGCCATAGGAGGGTTCCTTGTTCAGGCCGCCATCAAGGCACGCACATGCGCGCCCGCCGAACGGGCTGTCGCGGCGAGGTCATAGCCCCCCTCGAGCGAGGACACAACGCGCCCGCCACAGCTCTTTTTTGCGATTGCGCACAGGCTTTGCGTCGCCCAGGCAAAATCGCTCTCGTCCAGACGCAGCTCCGCCAACGGATCGTCGCGGTGCGCGTCGAAGCCGGCCGAGATGATCACAAGCTCCGGCCTGAAGGCGGTCAGTGCCGGCAGGATTTCGCGCTCAAGGGCGCGGCGGAATTCGGGCCCACCCGCGCCCGGCGCAAGCGGGGCATTGACGATATTGTTGGCGATGCCGGTTTCATCGGGGCTGCCCGTGCCCGGATAGAGCGGCGATTGATGGGTCGAGGCATAGAACAGTTCCGGATCGGGCGTGAACATCGCCTGGGTCCCGTTGCCATGATGGACATCGAAATCCACCACCGCGATATGCGTCAGCCCATGCACCGCGCGGGCATGAAGGGCCCCGACCGCGACGCTGTTGAAAAAGCAGAACCCCATGGCCCGGGCCGGCATCGCGTGATGACCCGGCGGGCGCACCGCGCAAAAGGCGTTCCCGGCTTCCCCTTTCAAGACCATATCGACGCCCAGGATGACCGCACCCGCGGCGCGCAGAATCGCCTCGGCCGTGCCCGGTGACGCGATGGTGTCGGAATCGATCTGGGCGTAACCCGATTGCGGCATGGCCTCGAGCAACTCGGCAACGAAATCCGGGTCGTGGACGCGCGCCAGCGATCTTTGGTCGGCTTCGGGTGCTGCCCGGCGTAACAATGCGCCGAATTCCGGGCCTTCCAGGACTTTCAAAACTTCGGAAAGCCGCGCGGGGCGTTCGGGATGCCCCGGCGGAGGTTCATGCAGCAGACAGGCGGGATGGGTGATGAGGGCTGTGGTCATTGGGGAACTCGCTCAATGGATCTCAAGATCGTCCAGTACCGAAGCCGGGAAATCGTATTTCAACGGCACGCGGCCGTCCTGCGAACGCGCGCGATCGAGGAAGCGGAATTCGTTCTGCGCGCCAACCCAATTTTCCGGCGTTGTCACATTCCATTTCTTGCGGAATTCCTGATAGCCCTTTTCCACCAAATCGAACCGGCTGTCGCGCGCCGCCTCGAAGCTGAGCGTGCCCTGGTTCATCTGATGGCGCAAATGGCCGCTTCCCTCATGGAACAGCCAGGCGCCTTTTGCGCAAACGAGCTTGAAGCCCGCCAGATGGGCCCGCATGCCATAATCGATGTCGCCGAAATAGCCGAAGAATCTGAGATCGAGCACGCCGATGCGCTCCACGAGCGCGCGTTTCACCAGGATGGCATCGCCCGACAGCACGTGATCCTCCACATGATTGCAGCCATTGACGCCGAATATGTTGCGCGAGAATGCGTCGATTTCCGGATAGTTCTTGAGCGTTTCCTTGGGCTCGACCTGATGCTCGGGATGAGAATCCGTGTAGTTCGAGGTGCCGCGCACAATGCCGAATTCGCGCGACAGCGATGAAACCAGCAGTAGCGCCTGCAAGAAGCTGGTGGTCATGATCATGTCGTTGCTGATGAAGAAGATGAGATCGCGCGTCGTGTGATGGAGACCAATGGAAAAGACGCCGGAATAATGCTGATGCTTGCGCGATCTTACGATCTTGGTGTCGTGACCGGCGGCATTGGCGCGGTGGGCGTGGAAGACGCTGAGAATTTGCTCCTCCGGGGCGGAGGCATCGTCGACCAGGACGAACTCGCAGGCGAGCCGGAGCCGGTTCACCGCGATGAGGATTGTCGCCAGACATCGCGCCGTCGATTCGGCATTGTTACGCGCGGGAACGATGATGCTCGGCATTAAGGCGGGTCCTTGGGCGGGTTACAGCGACAATAGCAAAGATTTCAAGCCGCGCGCGTGATGCGCCCAGGTGCGGTCTTCTTTCACAATCCAGTCCGCGCCATTCGCCCCGATTTTTTTACGAAGGGCACTGTCGCCGTAAAGCCGTTCGAGCGCTTCCACGATCTCCTCCACATCGGATTCGCCCCACCCTTCCGTTCCCATTTGGCCAGAATCGCGGACCGGCGTCTGCCGTGTCAGGGTGACAGCATTGTCGCCGGCGATGAGGTCCTTGACCCCGGTATTGGGCGCCAAGATGACCGGCACGCCGCATGCCATCGCTTCCTTCGCCAGCAAATTGGTGCAGGCTTCGGCGCGCGAGGGCGCCAGCGCGCAATCCATCTCGCGCAGCAGCGCCGGCATCATCGCATTGGGCAGGGGCGCGATCTCGATCACCTTCGCCGGATCGATGCCGTTCTTCGCCACCCAATTCTTAACGTCGATGGCACCCTCGCGAGTCTGCCCGAGGGGTGCGTCGAGCCGTCCCTTGAAGCCCACGGAAAGCTGCGGCCAGGGCGAGTGCCAGAGCGTGACGAGCGTGGCCTCCGCGTGACGGCGGGAGAATTCGCGAAACGCGAGCAGCACGAGGTCGTGGCCCTTGCGGAATTCCACCTTGCCGCCCGAGAAGATGTAGAAGCGGCCGGGATCGGTGAGGCCCGATTTGGGCGCGGGATGGAACAGCGAGGGATCGATGCCTTCCAAGACAATCTCCACGGGTTTGCGGCAATTGGCCCGCAGCAATGCGGCGTTCCAATGCGAGGCCGTGACCAGCAGATCATATTTCGCGAGTTTGCCGTCCAGCCCGTCGAGCCGTGTGTCCTCGAAGATGCAGCGGCCAATGGTGCGGGTGCCGGTCAGGCCGCCTTCGAAATAGAGGCCATTGCCGAGTCCTTCCATCACCGGCATGGATAGTGTGCGCGTGCCGTTCTTCACGCGCTGCAGCTCGCTCTGGAATTGATTGGACGCGAGGATCGCTTCGCGGCAGGCGATGATGCGCAAGGGATCCAGCCCGGCCAACTCGCTGGCGGTGATCCCCGCCCCCATCGTCACGCGAAGATCGGGATCGTTCGCCCAATGCTGGAGCAGGTTCAGGCCCACGATGCCCCAGCCCGAAAACGCGCTGACCCCCCAATTGAGCAGAACCGGCTGCATCGTCAATGCAGCGGCAGATCGGCGGCACGAAACTGCACGCCGCCTTGTGACGCACGGCCCAATTCGATCATCGCCCGGACCGGCGCCGACTGCATCAGGACATCCAGCCCATCGAGCGCCTTCATGCTCGCCGCTGTGCTTCCCATCAGCCGCGAGACCGCGCCCACCAGCCCGCGCGGTGCGGGGTAATATTTGAACGCGACCTGCGCTCCGGGTGCGATATGGGCGAGCTGTTTCGCGTCGGCCACCGCCGTCCAGAACCCGCCAAGCTCATCGACGAGCCCGCGCGCCTTCGCATCGGCCCCCGTCCAGACGCGCCCGCGCGCGATCTCTTGCACGCGGTCCAGCGGGAGCTTGCGTCCTGCCGCCACCTTTTGCGTGAAATCGGCATAGACCAGATCGGCCTGACTATTCACCGCCGCCAATTGCGCCGGGTCCCACGGCGTCATGCTCGAAAGGAACAGCGCGTTCTTCCCCACACCAAGCTCGCGGCCCTCAAGACCCACCATTTCGAGCGACTTGCCGACCGCGACCTTGCCCCACAGCACGCCGATGGAGCCGGTGAGCGTGCCGGGTTCCGCCACGATGCGGTCGCCCGCGACCGCGATGTAATAGCCGCCCGACGCCGCGACCGAGCCCATGCTGACAACAATGGGCTTGCCGGCGGCGCGTGCTTTTTTGAGCGCGGCCAGGATTTGATCCGAAGCGATGGCCGAGCCTCCGGGCGAATCCACGCGCAACAGGATCGCCTTCACATTCTTGTCGGCGGCCGCGTCGCGAATGGCTTGGGAAAAAATGTCGCCCGCGACCGAATTCCCGGCGCTGCTCAG
>DASYEG010000272.1:0-2850 GCA_036499145.1 Micropepsaceae bacterium
CCATGCGGCGTGGAGAACGTCTTGTGCAGATTGATGTGCATGGCATCGACGCCGAGCGCGCCGGGTTTCACGCGCCCGACGATGGCGTTGAAATTGGCGCCGTCGCAATAGAAATAGGCGCCAGCCGCATGGACGGCATCGGCGATCGCGATCATGTCGCGCTCAAACAGCCCGCACGTATTGGGATTGGTCAGCATCAATCCCGCGACGCCGTTGTTAAGCGCGGCTTTCAGTGCCGTGAGATCGACGCGGCCGTCTTGCGTGGCCCTGATGCTTTCCACGCCGAAACCGCAGAGCGCCGCGGTGGCGGGATTGGTGCCGTGCGCGGATTCCGGCACCAGGATGCGGTCCCGATTTTCGCCGCGCGCGCGCAGAGCGGCCCGAATGGCGAGGATGCCGCACAATTCTCCATGTGCGCCCGCTTTAGGCGTCATCGCGACCGCATTCATGCCGGTCAGCTCTTTCAGCCAGCGCGCCAGCTCGGCAATCAGGGCAAACGCACCCTGCACGGTTTTCTGCGGCTGCATCGGATGGATGTCCGCGAAGCCAGGCAGCCGCGCCATTTTCTCGTCCAGCCGCGGATTGTGTTTCATCGTGCAAGAGCCGAGCGGATAGAAGCTCGCATCGATGGAGGCGTTGCGCTGCGACAGGCGCACATAATGGCGCATCGCTTCGGGCTCGGAGAGGCCGCAAAGACCCATCACGCCTTTGCGCGCGAGGCCGCCAAGTCGATTGCGCGTGAGATCGGCATCGGGAAGATCCACGCCCATCACATGGTTGCGCCCGATTTCGAAGATCAGCGGTTCTTCGTGATCCAGGCCCCGGTGGCCCGAAACAGTCTCCACGAACGCTTTATCCGATGTGCTGGGGGCAGTAGGCCGCCCGGCGGCATTCATCATGCGAGCACCTCGGCCAATACGTCTGCATAGGAATCGATATCGGCATCGGTATTCATTTCGGTTGCCGCGACGATCAGATGATTGCGCAAACCGGACTCATGCGGATACAGCCTTGAGGCGCGCACCCCCGCGATCACGCCCTTGTCCGCCAAGGCATCGGCGACCACGGCGGCGGGTGCAGGCAGCTTCAGCGTGAATTCGTTGAAGAAGCTCGGCGTCACCAGTTCCACGCCCTTTATTTGCGTCAGCCGGTCGGCCAGTTCCAGCGCGCGCGCATGATTGAGCTTTGCGAGGCGCGTCAGTCCCGCCTCCCCCAACAGCGACAGATGAATCGAAAATGCGAGCGCGCAGAGGCCCGAATTGGTGCAGATATTGCTCGTGGCTTTCTCGCGGCGGATATGCTGTTCGCGGGCCGAGAGCGTGAGCACGAAACCGCGACGTCCTTCGGCATCCACCGTCTGACCTGCGAGCCGGCCGGGCATCTGGCGCAAATATTTCTCGCGCGCGGCAAACAGCCCGACATAGGGTCCGCCGAAATTCAAGCTGTTGCCAAGCGCCTGTCCCTCCCCCGCCACGATGTCGGCGTCCATCGCGCCGGGCGATTCGATGAGACCGAGCGACACGGCCTCGGTGAAGACCGCGATGAGAAGCGCACCTCTCGCGTGCGCCATTTGTGCAATGGGCGCCAGATCGCGCACAAATCCGAACACGTCGGGATTTTGCACCACGACGCAGGAGGTGGTGTCATCGATCAGCGACGCGAAATCTTCCGCCTGCCCCGGCTGCGCGGGCGCTGCGACGATCTCCCCCGCAAGCCCCGCCATGGTGCGCACCGTTTCGGCATAATGCGGATGCAGGCTGCCCGACAGCAACGCGCGATTGCGCCCCGTGATGCGATGGGCCATCAGCACCGCTTCGGCGGTAGCGGTCGAGCCGTCATACATCGAGGCATTCGCCACCTCCATGCCGGTGATGAGAGCCACCTGCGTCTGGAATTCGAACAGAACCTGCAGCGTTCCTTGCGCGATCTCCGGCTGATAGGGCGTGTAGGAGGTGAGGAATTCCGAGCGTTGGATCAAATGATCCACCGTTGCCGGCACATGATGGCGATACGCCCCCGCGCCGCAAAAGAACGGGCTGCTGCCGGCGGCGACGTTTCGCGCCGCCAGGGCCGAAAGCGTGCGTTCGACCTCCATCTCGCCGGAATGGCCGGGAAGCGCGAATTGGGGGTTGCGCGCAGCTTCGGGCACGTCGCGGAAGAGTCCGTCGATATCGGCAGCGCCGATTCTGGCCAGCATCCCGCGCCGGTCCTCGGACGTCAGAGGAAGGTAACGCATTACAATCCCTTCACGAAATCCGTATACTGATCTTTCGTCATGAACTTCGTCAAACCTGTATCGCCGGCGATTTTCATCCGGAAGAACCAAGCTTCGCCTTCGGGATCGGCGTTCACCTTGGCTGGATCGGAGGCCAAAGCGGGATTCGCTTCCGTCACCTCGCCCGTCACGGGGGCATAGATTTCGCTCGCCGCCTTGACGCTCTCGACGACCGCGGCCTGCGCGCCTGCCGCGAACGTCTTTCCAGGCTCGGGCAATTCGACGAAGACCACGTCGCCCAATTGATCGGCCGCATATTTCGTAATGCCGATAGTTGCGACCGCGCCATCGACGCGAATCCATTCGTGGCTTTCGGTGAATCGCTCTTCCATATTTTCAACTCCCACTGCGTTTGTAGCGATGCGGCACGAAGGGCATGGGCGCGACATTCGCGGCCCGCGGCCTCTCACGCAGGAAAATCGAGACGGACGTCTCATCGGCCGCGAATGCGGTGTCGACATAGCCCATGGCAATGGGTGCGGCGAGGCTCGGGCTATAGCCGCCGCTGGTCACCCGCCCGATGACGCGCCCCGACGCATCCCTAATGTCCGCGCCTTCGCGGGCAGGCGCCTGTT
>DASYEG010000273.1:0-5844 GCA_036499145.1 Micropepsaceae bacterium
CGGTGCGGGGCTCGACGTGTTCGAACATGAACCCAAGGTCCATCCCACTCTGCTGGGGCTGACGAACGTCGCGCTGCTGCCGCATCTGGGCTCCTCGACCATCGAGGCGCGCACCGGGATGGGCAACAAGGTGATCGCCAATATCGCGGCCCTCGTGGAGGGAAAGCCGCTGCCGGACGGGGTTAGCCCCCCGGTCTGACCTACTCCCTCCCCGATTTTTCGGGACGAGCCGGCAGATTTTTCAGCATTTGCGTGAGGCGCAAGGGGGAGCTGCGCGATAATCTCCCGTGGCTGAAACGCAAAGCGCGACAATCTTCCCTTGGAAGCCGGGGGGCCGGTGTTCTAGAAACACCGCCATCCAAGGAGCGCCCATGACCCAGACGATCTACCGTTCCCTCGCCGCCGCCGCACTCGCCCTTTCCGGCGCC
Source organism: Micropepsaceae bacterium (assembly GCA_036499145.1). Taxonomy (GTDB): domain Bacteria; phylum Pseudomonadota; class Alphaproteobacteria; order Micropepsales; family Micropepsaceae; genus CAIYRG01. Next base: position 429 of record DASYEG010000273.1, read on the forward strand.
GCCGCGCTGGTAGCCGCCGCGATCCCCGCGCTCGCGCAGAGCCTTCCCAACGGCAATGGCAAGGAGTTGGTGGCCACGATCTGCACGAGTTGCCACGATCTTTCTCCCGTCACCGAAGGCGGCTTCAGCAAGGACGACTGGAACATGGTCATCAAAAGCATGATCGAGATGGGCGCGGACATCAAACCCGATCAGGCGACGGTTCTGGTCAATTACCTCGCCACCAATTTCCCGCCAAAACCGAAACAATAATCACCGGGCTATCCTATGGTGACGGCCGGCGGGCGGTCTCGGTCAGTCCGGAGACCCCGGCCGTATTATGCTCCGGCCGGGAGGGGGATGGGGAACGCGGCCGGTTTGCGGCCCGAGCCGATGAACAGTACCAGCATCGCCGCCGACAGACACAGCAATCCGGCAAAGAAGAAGGCGCTGAAATAATCGCCCGTCTCGGTGCGCACGATCCCCGCACCCCAGGCCGCGGCCGCCGCACCCACCTGATGGGAGGCCGCGATCCAGCCGAACATCAGGGCCGCGTTCTCCTCGCCGAAGGCTTTGCCCGCGAGGCGCACCGTCGGCGGCACCGTGGCAATCCAATCGAGCCCATAGAAGATCGCGAACAGCGACAGTCCATAGAGCGTGAAATCGAACGCAAACGGCAGGAACAAGAGCGACAGACCGCGCAAGCCGTAATACCAGGCAAGCAGTTTCTTGCTGTCGTAGCGATCGGTCAGCCATCCCGACGCGGTGGTGCCGATGAGATCGCAGAATCCCATCAGCGCCAGCGTGCTCGCCGCCGTCAGCTCCGGGATGCCATGATCGAAGCAGAACGCGATCAGATGCGTGCCGACGAGCCCATTGGTGGATGCGCCACAGATGAAAAAACTTCCCGAGAGCAGCCAGAAATCGCGCGTGCGGGCGCCTTGCGCCAGTGCGCCAAGCGCGCGGCGCGCCGGATTCTGGCCCTCGCGCACCGGCGGCTGAACGATGTCCTCACCATAGCGCGGCAAGCCGATGTCGGACGGGCGGTCGCGCAAGAGGAGCGCGGCCAGAGGCGCCAGGATCAGCAGGGCGCCCGCCACCGTCAGCGATACCCAACGCCAGCCGAAATGGAGTGCGACGGCCGCAAGCAGCGGCAGGAACACGAGTTGGCCGGTGGCGCTGCTCGCGGTGAGCACGCCTAGCACCAGCCCGCGATGACGCGCGAACCAGCGTCCCGCGACGGTTGCACCCAGCACCATCGCGACCATGCCGGTGCCGGAGCCGACCAGCACGCCCCACAGCAGCATCATCTGCCAGGGCGCGCGCATCAGCGCGGTCAATCCCACACCGATGGCGAGTGCCACGAGCGCGAGACTGACCGTACGGCGCAAGCCGAAGCGTTCGATGATGGCCACCGCGAACGGCCCCACCATGCCGTAGAGGAAGATGTTGACCGCGACGGCGGCGCTGATGGTCGCGGCGGACCAGTGGAATTCGCGTTCCAGCGGCAGGATGAGGATGCCCGGCGTCGCCCGCACGCCTGCACCGACCAACAGGATCAGGAAGGTGATGGCAGCGACCGTCCAGCCATAATGGAATTTTCGGGTGCGGGATACGGACATGGTCAGGCCTCGCTTACAGCGCGTTTGGGCTCGCCGAAATCCTCTACCGCGATGCGTTTGAGCATGCCGCGCAGCCCGGCGGCGGCTTCCGTACCGATCCGCCCCTCGAAGCGCCGCTGCGCGCGGGCCCAGAGCGGACGGGCTTGCGCAATCAAAGCGAGGCCGGCTTGCGTCACCCGTAGCGTTCGGCCACGCCGGTCGTCTTTGGCGGTTTCGATGCGCACCAGACCGCGCGCCTCCAGCGGGCGCAGCAAATGACCGAGTGTGGAGCGGTCCGTCACCAGCGCGCGGGCGAGCGCCTGCAGCGCGCTCGGGCCCAGGCGATGGAGCCGCACCAGGATGGAATATTGGTTGACTCCGAGATTGAGCGGCGCGAGCGCGTCGTCATAGAGCTTTGTCACATGGCGTGCGGCCTGACGCAGCGCGCTGCAATTGCACAGTTCAGGCGGGAAATCGCTCGTGTGCGCGATATAGGGGCAATTGCCCCTATTAATCAAGACCCGTGACGAGTGTTCTTTTTTACCTTCCTCTTGAGGGGAGACGGTTTTGGAGGGAAGTGGCTTGGACTATGTCGCGCTCAAGAGATCGTCGATGGCGCTGGTTGTCCCGATACCATCGATCGTAACGTAGAAATCATTCGCCAGGATTTGCGGGCCTTTTCGAGTCGCGATCAGAAATCCGCTGTGGCGGCTGCGGGCATGGGCTCCAATTTCTGCTTGAAAAGATTCACGCCGGCATCACCGTCATCGGCGCACACCGCCTCTTCGATCGGTACATCGTTACGGCGCCAAGTCTCCCTCAGGGTGAGGGGCGCGTTGAACGCGTCGGGGTCTTCGACCTTTACAATGGCGGTCAACACCTTGGAATCCGGGCTGATGGTGAAGCGCTCGACAACATGCAGTTTGTCGGTGTGGGGCGTGCGGAAATTGTCGATGTAGTGATATTTGCCGCCTTGGATGCCGATCGTGTCCACCACCAGCGTATCGCCATTCTCGTAATGGCCAATGGATTCGCCGAACCAGGACGGCTTCATATGGGCCGAATGATGATCGGTCATATAAATGTGGCGCACCGTGCTGTTGCGCTGCCAAACGATCAGCACCTCCTTCGGGGTCTGCAGGAAATAGACCGGCTCGATAAAGAGAAGCTGCCCCGGAACGCCGCCAGGCCAGCAGCGCGATTGCGCGACAAAGCCCAAATCTCTTTTGCCGCTCAGGAGTTCGTCATTGGTCGCCTGCATCTCCTTGGCCGCCCAGGGCTTCAGGATCGGGTCCTTCGCGTTGACGATGGAGACCCGGAGTTCGCCTTCGCGGAACAGCCGCCCGTTCTGGATCTGGCTGTTATAGGGATAGGCGGGATCGGTGAGGATCGGGCCATGCCCCGAACCCGCCGGCGGCGGCAGGATGTAATCCCAGAAATTCACGGCCCAGGCCATTCCATTGCCGCCAAACTGCGGAATCGAATCTTTTGACTGCCCGGAGCCGCTGGATGCGGTGAGCGCGATCGCAGCGGCGAGGCCAGCGAACATTGGTCCTCTGGCGATTTTTCCTCTCATGTTTGAGTTTCCTCCTGGGAAGAGCGTCCTACTCCAGCGTCTCCTTGAACAACTCCACCAGATGATGCCACGCATGTTCGGCCTGATGCTCATCATAGACATTATGGTCCTTCACGCACCAGCCATGGCGCGCGCCGGGATAGGTCTCGCCCTCATAATTCACGCCTACCGCATCGAGTGCTGCTTTCAATTTCTCCACCGCTTCAGGCGGCGTGGAGCGGTCTTCGATGGCGAAGCCGAAATACAGCCGCGCCTTGATCTTCGATGCCAGGAGATGGGGCGAATCCGGCGCATCCGTGGCGAGATTACCGCCATGGAAGGAGGCGGCGGCGGCAATCTTCTGCGGCTCGGCAGCGGCGGTGCGTATCGCCATGCCGCCACCCATGCAATAGCCCACGCTGCCCATTTTGCCCGTCACCTGCTTCAGGCCGCCGAGAAACGCGATATAGGCATGCGCATCGGAATCGATGCCCGCCGGGGTGACGAATTTGCGCACCTCGCCCATGCGCGCGGTGGTGGCCTCGGTGCCGAATTTGAAATCCCGGTACACGGGCGCGCGGGAAAGCCGGTAGAACGGATTGGGCACCAGCACTACGAAACCTTCGGCGGCAAGGCGCTTTCCCATTTCGACGAACACCGGCCGGCGGCCGCCGATATCGGTGTACATGATGATGGCGGGCCATTGGCCGTTCTCGCCCGGATAGAACAGATCGCAATCCGCGACGCCGTCCGGGGTTTTCACATCGACCTGTTTTTCAATCACCTAACTCTCCAATCTGACAGGAAACGGGATAACGCAAAGAACACAAGGCGAGCACGAAGGGCACAAAGAGCTTTTCGTGTTCTTGGTGCCTTGTCTTCGTGGCCTTTGTGTCTCTCTTCTGTTTTTCAGCGCTTTTCGCGCCGTTCGCATACATTCTATTCCTTGACCTTGGGTGCGGCGGTGCGGGCGGGGCGCGCCAGACAGCGTTCCAGCCACGCCACCACATTGGGGGCGTAGGAAATATCGATCTTGCCGCCGCGCGTCATGGACATCACAGCCGCCACGTTCAGGTCTGCGATGCTGAATTTCTTGCCGAGGAGATAGTCGCGGTCCTTCAGACAATCGTTCAGAATCTTCAGCGCCGGTTTCAGCTTCTCAGCGGCTGCGGCGGCACCCGCCGTATCCTTGCTGCGGCCGATCTGGACCATGAGCGATGGGATAGCGTTGGGCTCGACTTCGGCCGCCGCCCACAGCGTCCATTGGAAGGTGCGCGCTTCGTCTTCGACAGCGGTGGGGTAGAGTTCGCCTGTCCCGTATTTCTTCGCGACGTAAAGGTTGATCGCAAGCGATTCAAACAGCTTCAGATCGCCGTCCACGAAACCCGGGAACTTGCCACACGGGTTGATGGCGAGGAAGTCGGGATTCTTCTGGTTCTCCCAGGGAATATCGATGAATTCATAGGGGACGCCGAGTTCGTTCGCGCACCAGATCACGCGCGAGGCGCGCGACTGCCTTGCGCCGTAGATCTTCATGGTCATGGTTTCCTCCGCCGGCTGATTGAGGCGGGCAGGCAAGAACCGCGACAGGTTTTTGTCAAGCGCCGGAACGGCTTGCCACGGGGTTTCGCGACGGCGCGAGGGAATTAACCCGCGTCCGCGCAAGCCATGCTATAGCGCAAGCGCTTCTCGCGGGGGCCGAAGCGCCGCACCCCATCAATGTTGCGCAGGTTTAATGCCCATGCTAAGTCCCGGCGATGGGCGTATGGGGTCGCTTCTGTTCGTTTAATTGCAGTTAAAACAATGGCTTAGCCGCACCGCCCCGGCTGAGCCGCATCCTGGTAAGGCAATAAATCTTGGCCTCCGACAACAGCCATATCGCGGGTCTGGCGCTGCGCTACGCGAACGCGGTCTTCGAACTGGCCGCCGAAGAGCGCGCCATCGAAACCGTCGAGCGTGATTTTGCGTCGGTCAAAACCATGCTGAAGGATAGCCCCGAGCTGACGCGCCTGGTGCGCTCCCCCCTGTTCTCGCGCGAAGACCAGGCGAAGGGCATGGAAGCGGTGCTCGCTAAAGCGGAGGCCGGCGATCTGACCCGCAAGCTGGTGCTGCTGCTGGCGCAAAAGCGTCGTCTCTATGTGCTTGGCGAAATCATCGGCGCCTTCGAAAATCTGCTCGCGCGCCATCGCGGCGAAATCGCCGCCGAAATCACCTCGGCGCGCGCCCTATCGCCGGACGAAACCGCGGAGCTGCGCCGCGTACTGAAGGACAAGCTCGGCCG
>DASYEG010000274.1:0-5620 GCA_036499145.1 Micropepsaceae bacterium
CGCAAAAGGGATTTGGATCATGGCACGCCGCTGCGAATTGACCGGAAAAGGTGTCATGAGTGGACATCTGGTGAGCCATGCCAACAATCGCAAGAAGCGGGTATTCCGGCCAAATCTTCAGACGGTGAGCTTGGCCAGCGAAACTCTCGGCCAGAATGTCTCGCTGAAAGTCAGCATGAACGCGCTTCGCACGGTTGACCGTATCGGCGGGTTGGATATTTTCCTTCTCAAGGCGCGGGACACAGCACTTTCGACGAAAGCCCTCCGGTTGAAGCGCCAGATCGCAAAAAAACAAGCGAAGACCGAAGCGGCATCCGCAGCTTAGGCGCCATCTTTTACCTCGAACATCAATAGCAGCGTTCGCTGCAGCGGCGAATAATTGTCGTCCGAAATGATGTACAGAAGGATTTCGCCCTTCGGCCCGCGGCGAACGGCGAGTCCTTCCATATTGTCGATGTTGGCGTCCTGGAACGAGAGATTAACCAGAACCTCGCCATTCATTCGCGCGCCTTCATGGATTTCGCTCGCCGGGATGTGGCGCAGCTCCATGCCCACACCTCCCAGGATCGAGAATCGGCGCTCCAGGAGATAAAGGCCGCCATCGGGCGCATTCGCGACACTTGTGATCGCGAATGGATCGTGCGGCACCACGGACAACATCCGTGTCTCGGGGGTTCCTCCCGGATTTGGGTAGGCCTCTATCGCGGCCAGAAGATCGTCGCCTGGGTTCACCTTCATCTCGGCAAAGGCCATAAGCGTACCGGGCTTGAAGAGCGTAATCGCCTCAAGTTGCTTATTGTCATGCAAGGGCTTGACCCAATCGCCGATGGGGACGTTGGTGGGCTTCGCGCCAAATCCTTTGCTCAGATCGTAGCGCCAGATGCGGACATTGCGTTCGAAGCTGACAGCGACAGTCCCGTGCAAATCGTTGGGCCGTTCGAGCGTGAGCCCTTCAGCGTCGCCCTCTTTGCCGTGCATGGGCTGCCCCTGCATGTTGAGCATGGGCGCGATTTCGGCGTCGCCAGCCCCTACAAGATCGCCGTTTGAGGCATAGACCAGCTGCGCCCGCAGCCAATGCGCCTCATCGGAGATCGAGAGGATTTCGGCGCCGTCGGCGCTGACTGCCAAATCCGACCATCCACCAAACGCAGCGTTGGAGGAGCGAAGGACAAGGCCGCCGCGATAGATCAGCGCCCCGGCACGCCGCTCGTCGGGATTGCCGGGATAAAGCGGGATGCGCGAGGCCTGCAGCGTCGCGGGTTCGTCCGCCTGTTCCGCCGCAAGCCCAAGCGGGCTGAGCGCAAGGGCGAACCCAGCGGCCAGAATAGAGAGGTATCGAGTTCTCACGCGGCCCTATGGCGGCGCGAACGCGAGCCGGTGGCGCCGCGTTTCACATCCTGCGCGAACAGATCGATCAACTGGTCCGTCATGGCGCCCGCCAATTGCTCGGCATCCAGAATGGTGACCGCACGGCTATAATAGCGCGTCACGTCGTGGCCGATGCCGATGGCGACAAGCTCCACGCTCGACTTGTTTTCAATTTCGGCGATCACCTGCCGGAGGTGCTTGTCGAGATAATTTCCAGCATTCACCGACAATGTCGAATCGTCCACCGGCGCGCCATCGGAAATCACCATCAGGATGCGGCGGGATTCAGGCCGTGCGATCAGCCGGCTATGGGCCCAGATCAGTGCCTCGCCGTCGATGTTCTCCTTGAGAAGACCCTCGCGCATCATGAGGCCAAGATTCTTGCGTGTGCGCCGGCCCGGCACATCGGCAGACTTGTAGACGATGTGGCGCAGATCGTTCAACCTGCCGGGATGCGTGGGTTTGCCTTCGTTCAGCCAGCGCTCACGCGATTGACCGCCCTTCCAGGCGCGTGTGGTGAAGCCGAGCACCTCCACTTTCACGGCGCATCGTTCGAGCGTGCGTGCGAGGATGTCCGCGCACATCGCGGCCACCATGATGGGGCGCCCGCGCATCGAACCGGAATTGTCGAGCAGCAGCGTCACCACCGTAGCGCGGAAATCGATCTCGCGCTCCATCTTGAAGGAGAGCGGGTGCATCGGATCGGTGACGACGCGGGACAATCGCGCGGTGTCCAGCAATCCCTCTTCCAAGTCGAAGTCCCAGGAGCGGTTCTGTTGTGCCATCAGCAGGCGCTGCAGCTTGTTCGCCAGCCGGGCGACAAGGCCCTGCACGGGAGCAAGCTGCTGGTCGAGGAAGTTGCGCAAACGTGTGAGCTCTTCCGCGTCGCACAAATCTTCCGCGTTCATGATTTCGTCGAACTGGCTCGTAAATACTTTGTAGTCCCAGCGTTCGGCATCGGAGAATGGAAGGTCCGGACGGAACGGACGCTTGCCCTCTTTCGTCTCCTGAGAGTCCTGCGCGTCAGAATCTTCGGCTTTCATATCGCCCGCGACATCCTCGCCCGCTTCGCTCGATTCTTTCTTTTCGGTTTCGAGCGTAGAGGGTTCTTCGTCCTCGCCTTGCGATTCTTGATCGCTTTCACTCTGGTCCTGGTTCGAATCTTCGGGCGATTCTTCTTCGCCTTCCGGTTCGTCGATATACTCATCGGCCAGCTCGAGCCCGGTCAGGATTGCGCGCGTGATCTTCCCGAAACTACGCTGACTGCGCACATTGTCCCGGAGTTTATCGAGATCGGATCCAACCTTGGCCTCGACGAATGGGCGCCACAGATCGACTGCGCGCTTGGCGATCTCGGGGGGCGGATCACCGGTCAGCCGTTCGCGCATCATGAGGCTCAGCACGTCGATTAGAGGAGCCTGGATCTGCTCCTTCACGTCGGCGAGGCCATGGGCCTTGCAGCGCATGGTGAGGATGGCGTTGAGATTGTCACGCACGCCCGGCATGGCGAGTGCGCCGATGGCCTCCACCCGCGCCTGTTCGGCGGCCTCGAAGATGGCCCCAGCATCGGTTCCCGCGGGCTTGAGCTCGCGGTCTATGGCGTCCTCGTGATGGGCGAGCTTCAGCGCATAGGCATCCCCGGCGCCGCGCACGGCGGCAACTTCATCCTTGGGCAGCGAGCGCGAGGGCAGGGGCAGCCGTGCCTTCTTGCCGCGCAGCATCGGCTGTTCGGGCGAGAAGGTGACCTCGAGTTCGGGTTCGCCCGCCATCGAGCGCACGGCGTTCGCCACTGCGCGCTTGAATGGGTCGGTAGGATTTTCGGGGTTCATCGGCACGGGACTTACTCAGCAAGACCAGTTTGATTGGATGTGGCAGCGATCCTACAGCTTGTGCGTCAAAACCTTACAACCCCCTATGAATTGTTTTGCCGGAAAAAATGGGGGGTGGGGCCCTTCCTTCTTATGCGTTTGGGCTTATGCGTTTAGGGAACCGTCCCAAAAACTATAGAGCGTCACCGGGCACTGCAAAAGGACCTCTATGCGACCATGATTTTGACGGCGGATTCCGGAAGCTCCTCACCGAAGCAGCGCTGATAAAACTCGGCCACGGTCGCGCGTTCCAACTCGTCGCATTTGTTCAGGAAGGTGACGCGGAAGGCGAAGCCGACATCGCCGAAGATGGTCGCGTTCTCCGCCCAGGTGATGACCGTGCGCGGACTCATCACGGTCGAGATGTCGCCATTGATGAAGGCGTTGCGCGTCATGTCGGCGACGCGCACCATCGCGGCGATGGTCTTTTTGCCTTCCGCCGTCTGATAGGCCTGCGATTTCGCGAGCACGATGTCGACTTCGGTATCGTGCGGCAGATAATTCAGCGTCACCACGATGTTCCAGCGATCCATCTGTCCCTGATTGATCTGCTGCGTCCCGTGATACAGTCCCGACGTGTCGCCGAGGCCGACCGTGTTTGCGGTCGCAAACAGCCGGAACGAGGGGTGAGGCCGAATCACGCGATTCTGATCGAGCAGCGTAAGCTTGCCCTGCACCTCAAGCACGCGCTGGATCACGAACATCACGTCCGGACGCCCCGCATCGTATTCGTCGAAACATATGCACACCGGATGCTGAATCGCCCACGGAAGGATTCCTTCGCGGAACTCGGTCACCTGTTTGCCGTCCTTCAACACGATCGCGTCCTTGCCGACCAGATCGATGCGGCTGATATGGGAATCGAGGTTCACACGCACGCAGGGCCAATTCAGCCGGGCCGCGACCTGTTCGATATGGGTCGACTTCCCGGTCCCATGATAACCCTGGATGAGCACGCGGCGGTTGTGCGCAAAGCCGGCCAGGATAGCCAACGTCGTCTCGCGGTCGAAGACATAGGCCGGATCCAGGTCGGGCACATATTCGTTCGGCTTCGAGAAAGCCGGTACGCTCATCGCCACGTCCAATCCGAACGTGTTGCGGACGTCGACCGTCATATCCGGGGCGGAGGCGGCATCAAGACCATTGTTCGGCATTCTTCAATCCATCTGTCATGGGGCGTTAGAGAGGAAATTAAGGGCGAGCTGCCAATGCTGCGTCCCCTGGGCCTGAATCGTCCCAGGAGCGTTCCTCGCCGGCTTATGCGAGACCCGTCGCCCTGAGATGTCCGTAGGCCTTGATGACCTGCCTCAGCCGCTCTTCGGTGCCCCGGTTTCCGCCGTTGGCGTCGGGGTGAAAGCGTTTCACAAGTTCCTTATACCGCGCCTTTATCTCCTGCAAGCCGGCGTTTTCTTCAAGGTTCAGCATGGCGAGCGCGTCCAATTGTCCCTTGGTCAATCGCCGCCGCTGGACTTCGGCGGGCTCTGCGGCCTCCTCGAACACCGCAAACCCATCCTCGAAATGATAGCTCGCATAGGTGGCACGGTTGGGGCCGTTTTTCTCATCGGCACTGGCTGCCGCGCGCTTGCCCAGAGGCCAGGTCGGCCGGTGTCCGGTTATGGCATCGAGGCAGAAGCGCTGAATGTCCTCATGGCTCATGCCGGCGAAAAAATCCCAGCGTGCGTTGTGCTCACGCAGGTGGTCGCGGCAAAGCCACTGCCGGTCGTCGAGATTGTTGCGCGATTTCGGCACGTTGACCTCGCCGGCCGAACGGCACCCTGGCGATGCGCATCGTCTTGCCGGTTTGGTGACGCGCGGCTGTGGCCGCTCGGCATTGATGCGGATGTCATAACCAAAACGCGGGCGGTAAGTTGCCGAACTCATGGTCCCATTATGCGGTGCCAGTCGTAAAAGACAAGAAAACGAAACCCTTGACAGGCATGGCCCGCTCACATCTAGAGCATTGTATTATGACCGCATCGAGACCTGTCGCCGAAAAATTGCGTGATAAATTCCAGGCTGCCTTTGCGCCGGTTGAACTTGTCATAGAAGATGAGAGTTCTCTTCATGCCGGGCATTCCGGCACTCGTGAAGGAGGAGAATCGCATTTTCGCGTGCGGATCGTTTCGATCGCATTCGCGGGGCTTTCTCGCGTTGAGCGGCAACGCAAGGTTTATACGGTGGCGGTCGCCGAAATCGAGGCCGGATTGCACGCGCTGTCCCTTACGACATTGACTCCGGACGAAGCAGGACGGCGTTAACCGCTGTCGTCGTCCGGCTCGCGCAGAGGTGGGGTGATGCGCAGAGCCATGATCTGGTTGCGCTGCCGCCGCAGAATTTCGAATTTGAATCCGAAGAACGAAAACACCTGGCCCACCTCCGGGATC
>DASYEG010000275.1:0-5335 GCA_036499145.1 Micropepsaceae bacterium
CAAGGCGTTTATGCCAGGATCAAATTGCTCGATCATCTGTCGAAGACATATAGCTGCATTCTTTTCGACCGGCGCGAATGCGGCCAATCGGGAGGGCGGGTGGAGCGCGTGACATGGGCGCATTACGTGGCGCAAGGCAAAGGCCTGCTCGATCACCTCGGCATCGTCCGCGCGCACATCATGGGCGGTTGCATGGGCTGTTGTCCCGTGGCGGCATTCGGTACCGCACACCCCGAAGCGACGCTGAGCATGATCCTTTTTTGGCCGGTTGGCGGCGCGAAATACCGGCTCACCTGTCACCAGCGCTTTGCGGTGCATCTGGCCTATGTGCAGGGCCACGGCCTCGAACGCGTGGTCGAACTCGTTGCGGCATCCGGTAAAAGCTTCGGTGAAGACCCGCGCGGCGGGCCGTGGGCGTCCGTCATCCGGCAGAACCGTGGCTTTGCCGATTCCTACGCGCGGCAGGATGTCGAGAAATATAGGCTGATCGTCGCCGGCATGGGCCGCACCCTGTTCGACCGCGACACAGCACCGGGAGCGGAGCCCGAGGATCTGCTGCGCCTCGGCATCCCGACGCTGATCGTGCCCGGACGCGACGCAAGCCATGCCACATCGGCGGCGCGCTATCTCGAAGAATGCATTCCCAACGCCGAATATTGGGACATGCTTCCGGCAGGCCAGACGGAGGACAATGCCCCCACCCGCTTGCTGGAGTTTCTCGACAAGGCGGCGACTGCGCCTGCTTAGAGCGGCATAATCTCCACCTTACGGAATTTCACGACGCCGCCACCATATTGCAGCGCGATCCGGCCGCGCGGATGCTTCGCATCCGATCCGCTTGAGGAAACTTTTCCGTTGAAGGTGATGACCATCAGAGGGCCCTTGGCCGTGATTTCCATGACATTCCATTTGCCGGCGGCGTGGGGCATCGGCGACACCTTGGCGACGTTGACGATGGAACCCGTGCCGTAACTCTGGTCGGGGCGCGTGTCGAAGATGTTCACCTCATAAGAGGATCGGCCACTGACATTTTGAGGATTCTCGCAACGGATAAAAATGCCCGAATTCGCCGGCTGATCCACCCAGACCTCGGCCCGAAGATGAAAATCGGCATAATTTTGCTTTGAGACGAGAAACCCATTGCCGCGGTCTGCGTACACCGCGCCGTCCTTGATGCGCCAATTGGCATTACCGATGGGCGTGAAATCTCCCATGCTCTTGCCGTCGAGAATCGTGACGTATTTGTCCGTCGCGGCGTATGACGCGCCGGCAAATGCGGACCCGGCAAACAAAAGTCCCAAGGCAATGACGGCCCTGCGGTTCATGATGGTTTCCCTCTTCGTGGCGTAAGCGTCACAACGACATTATCAGACAACGACATTATCAGATTGACGGGGGAGCAGCGAGAGCACCGCCCCTCACGAAAAACGGCGCAACCCCCAAAAGCCGCGCCGCTTCTTCGCGAAGTTGCTCGTCTACTTCAGTTCGGCTGCAACCTTGTCGATTCCGGCTTTGGCGCAGGCTTCATCCTTGTCGCCGCCGGGAGCGCCCGAAATGCCGACCGCACCGATCGCGTCGTCGCCAACCATGATGGGCAGCCCGCCTTGCGCCGGAACCATGTTGCTCAGATGGATCGCGCCGGCGGTGGGATTGGCCTTCACGGCGTTGGCGAAATTGAGCGATGGAGCGCGCTGGGCGCGCGCCGTCCAGGCCTTCTTGAACGAGTTCTCATAGGTCTGCGGGCCCGTATCGTCACCGCGCATGGCAACCAGCACTTCGCCGCTGCGCCCCAGCACATGAGCCGAAACATTGTACCCTTGCGACTTGCAGGTCTGAACCGCGGTCTGCGCGATCGTCACCGCGGTCGTGACCGACATATCCTTGTGAGGGACAAGCTGGGCATTGGCCGGGACGGCAACCATTCCGGCGAAGGCGAGCCCGGTGGCAAGAACGAATTTCTTCATAGTGAATCTCCTTGAATGAAGGCCGCGTGAGAACGCGGTTTCGAGAATGGCGCGAGGCGAGCGATGCGCCCGGCCTCTGTCCGATGGGCCTACCTCAGTTGAGCCGCGACCTTGTCGAGAGCGGCTTTGGCGCAGGCTTCGTCCTTGTCGCCGCCTGGCGCGCCGGAAATACCGACCGCGCCGATGACGTCATTGCCGACCATGATCGGCAGCGCGCCCTGCGCCGCCACATAGTTGGAGAGGAAAAATTGCGGCGCGTTCGGGTTTCCCTTCACGGTTTGCGCGAACTTGCCCGATGGCGCGCGCGTCGCACGGGCTGTAAAGGCCTTTTTCATCGAGTTCTCGTAAGTGCCGAAGCCGGCCGCAGGATTGCGGATGGCCACCACTACCTGGCCCTCACGCCCGAGCACATTGGCCGACACATTGTAGCCCTGCGCCTTGCAGGTCTCGATGGCCGTCATCGCGATCGTCGTTGCGGTGGCGACCGACAAATCCTTGTGGGTCAAAAGCTGCGCGCCGGCAGGTGCTGCGCATGCGCACACCACCGCAACGCCAAGCGAAATTCCGGTAAGCGTCTTCAACATAGGATTCCCTCCAGGATCAAACCGCGGTTGCGCGGCATAAGTGTTCACAGCTTAGAACAGTTTTGAACCGATTTGGCGCGGGAATTTTCCTCATCGGATTTGGCCGTTTCGCGAGGACAATTCGACGTAGGCCGCGGTTCGCCCTCTATACTTAGTGCAAAACGCCCTCTCGCCCCCAATGAATTGTTTTGCCGGAAAATTGAGGCGGGGGGATGGGGGCGGTCCTCCCCAGGTAGCACTTTTCCGTCAACTCACGGTGATGGATCTAAGCAGGATTGGCTTGGGTGCAAGCGGTTGCGGCGCAGTTCCTCCCGATACTCTCTCCAGTATCATGGGTGCCGCTCCTCGGCGCATTTTCTGATAGTGTGAGATCGCATTTTCCGAAAGGAATGTTGGCTATGGCCGGTTTGCGCGCGAGAATGCTTGCAGCCGCGGTCATCTGCGCTGTCACGGCCATCACCAGCGCTATCGCGCAGCAAGCGACGGCCGGCTCTTCGGCAAACCCTGGATTGCGGTCTCCCAGACCCGCGGAAATCATCCAGCGCGACCCTCCCTCCTCGTCCGGCGCCCCCTACATCCAAGCGGTCACGCTGCGCGGGGAGCGCGCCGGTGGACATCTTTATATCGTCCAGGAAATCGCCTACCGCGCGGCCAAGGGAAATGCGACACGTTTGCGCTTTCAACTTGTCAGCGTTTCAAAGACGCCCTTGAAAGTCACCGTGCGCGACCATGCGATCCGCAGCGCCAGCGCACGGCAACAACGCGGAACCTTTATCGCCGTCCGCTTCCGCTGCGGACCGTTTGAGAAGAATTATTCTCACGTGACACGCGCCACAATCCTCGATGCCGACGGCGAGCGCAGCAACTCGGTCGATTTCACGGTCTCTTGCAATTTGGCGACGATCTCATAGGCCCCAGGCGCCGCACAGCGGTGCCCACGCGAACGAAATCATCCTCACAAGGCGAGCGTTTCGGGCGCGAACAATTCTTCCACCGTCACCGGCTTGGCGATGATCCCTTGGGTCACGGCATGGCCGATCAGCTCCTCGATCACGCGGCGGTTCGCACCGACACCATAGGGCAGCGGATCGCCGATGATGTCCATCACACGGGCATGGACCTTGTCGGCCTCAGTGGGCTTCTCGATGGCGCCATTCTTGAGCCGTTCCAGATAAAGCCGCTTGGATTGCGCAAATGCGTTGAAGACATCGGCCGCAAGACCGGGATGGGCCGCGATCAGCTCATCCTTGATCACTATTGTGTGGTTGATCGGATAATGGCCGCTTCGCTTCAGCGACGCGAGGCCGGCTTCCAGCGCATTCGGGATCAGCGGCTTCACGTCGGGATGATCCACCTCCACCCCGATGGCCGCCGCCAACTCGCCGGCGATGAGCATGTCCGCGATCTTCTTTCCCTTTTCGACCGGCACGACGTTTTTCGGCGGCACATATTCGGCCACATGCTCGTCGCCCGACAGCACCCAAGTGACCTTTGAAAGGTCGACGCCATATTCCTCCTGCAAGATGCCGCGCGCCCATACGCCGGTCGTCACCGTGTAGCCGCGATTGACCCCGACGCGCCTGCCTTCCAGATCTTTCGGCGTGCGGATGCCGGCATTGGTGTTCACCAGGATCGCGCCATGGTGGAAAGCGCGCACCAGGAAGACCGGCACCGCCGTCATGCGCTTGCCGTTGGCGCGGGCGCAGATATAGGTCGTGATCGCCATTTCGCAGATGTCGAATTCGAGACCGCGCACCATGCGGCGGAAGGCATCGATCAGCGGATTGACCTCCACGAAATCGAATTCGAAGGTTTTTGGTTTGACGCTTCCGTCCTTGAGCGCCTGATTGTTGCCTTGTGTGCGGGTGACGGTTTTGAATTTCAGCATCGAAATAATCCCTGGCGTGATGATGGAACGGATGATGGGCCTCGCGCGTGCTCAGAAATCGGGCGTCGCGGCTTTGGGCACCGGCGTATCCGCGCCGGTGGAGTAATCATGTGGATTGTCGGCGCAGACGCGCTCCTCCCATGCGTCCTGCACACGGCGATAGGTCACCCGCGCCGTCCACGGCATGGTGAAGACATTCGGGTCTTCGATCCTGAGTTCGACCTCCAATCCCCTGCCCTTATAGGTCGGATCGATCGACAGCCCGCCTCTGTCCGCATCCACACGGCCGCTGTCGCGCTCGCTTTGCTCGGCGGCTTTCTTCGCGGCCTCGCCGTCGATCAGCCGGAAACGTTCTACCAGATGCAGCGCGGCGCTCTGCGGCGAGTTGTAATTGTCCGTCATCGAATAGGGGCCGACCTTGATGCCGACGGTATCCACGACCAGCGTGCCGCCTTCGTAATGGCCGACGGAATCCCCCGTCCACGACGGAACCACGCGCGCGGGATGGGCCGCATTCAAGCGAATATGGCGGACATGATGATCGTTCAAATAGAGGATGGTGACTTTGCCGGTTTCCTGCAGCAATTGAACGCCGGGAATCCGCCAGATGAAAGGCGGAGACATCGGCCAGCACAGGCTGGAAGGTGTGGGAAAGTTCTCGCCTTTGGCCGACAGCACACCGCCCGCCTTCACGCGCGCCGCGCTTTCGGGCTTCAGGATCGGATTGGTGTAATCGCCCATCCGTTTGAAAAACGAATGTGTCGTGTTCATCACCGGACCGGGACCGGACGCGGGCGGTTCGTAATCCAGCGAATTGCGGCCCCAGATGCCGGAGAAATCCGGGATGGGTGCCGCTGCCCGTGCATCCGCGACGCAAAGGAACATCGCGGCGAGGCCGA
>DASYEG010000276.1:0-6110 GCA_036499145.1 Micropepsaceae bacterium
CGCGGCGGTAGGCCACATGCTTGCCGGGCTGAACGGGACCATCGACATGATCGTGCCGCGTGGCGGCAAGAGCCTGGTTGCCCGCGTGCAGGCCGAAGCGCGCGTGCCGGTGCTGGCCCACCTTGAAGGGATCTGCCACACCTATGTGCACGAAAAAGCCGACCTCGCGATGGCGCGCGCGATCGTGCTGAACGCAAAGATGCGTCGCACCGGCGTGTGCGGCGCGACGGAAACTTTGCTGATCGACCGCAGCATTCTGGGCACGCACCTCAAACCCATTCTGGACGATCTGGTGAAAGCGGGATGCGAAATCCGCGGCGATGCCGGCATTCGCGCGGCCTATCCTTCCGCCCAGCTCGCGAACGAAGACGATTGGCGTACGGAATATCTCGATGCCGTGATTGCGGTTAAGGCCGTCGGCGGCGTGGAAGAAGCCATAGCCCATATCGCGAAATATGGCTCTCAGCATACCGAAGCCATTATCACGGACGATTCGGGAACGGCGGAGCGTTTTCTTTCCGTGCTCGATTCGGCCATTGTCATTCATAATGCCTCGACGCAGTTCGCCGATGGCGGCGAGTTCGGCATGGGCGCGGAGATCGGCATCGGCACCGGAAAGCTGCATGCGCGCGGGCCGGTCGGCGTCGAACAGCTCACGATCTTCAAATATGCCGTTCGCGGCAGCGGCCAGATCCGGCCGTGATCCGCTATTGAGCCAAGCCCGTCCAACGGCACATTGGGTGCGGCCGCCCGGGCCGGTGGGTCATTTGCGCATCGGCCTTCTCGGCGGATCGTTCAACCCTGCCCACGGCGGTCACATTTACGCGAGTGCTCTCGCGCTCAAACGGCTTCGGCTCGACTATGTCTGGTGGCTGGTCGCTCCACAAAATCCTCTGAAAGACACGCACGGCATGGCTGCGTTCGACGCCCGCCTGAGTGGCGCCCGGGCCGTTGCGCAACATCCACGCATCGTCGTGACCGGGATCGAATCCGCGCTTGGCACGCGATTTACCATAGACACGCTACGCGCATTGAAGCGGCGTTTTCCGGGCGTTCATTTCGTTTGGCTCATGGGAAGCGATAATCTGTTGCAGCTACCCCGCTGGCGGGATTGGCAGGCGATTTTCGCCAGCGTGCCCATTGCGGTCGTAGCCCGGCCCGGTAGCGAAGTGGCCGCCCGAGCGTCGAAGGCAGCCGTACGGTTTCGTACCTCTTACGTGGCCCCGGACCGTCATTTTTCCGTCATGCCGGCACCAGCCTGGACGATCCTGGATTCCAGACGCAATCCGGTCAGTGCGACGGGGTTGCGGACCGGCGCGACCCTCGCGAAGAACGCGCCGCTGTGGTAATTCTCCCCTCGCGGACACCATCCGTGAATGAAGGAGTGGCTCGGGCTTGCGGCACAGATCAGGACTTGCGTCTTGCCCGGCTGTTCGCTTCGGCCGGAGTCTGATCCTCTAGACCAAGGAGCCAACCCTGACACCTCGTCCACGCGTAAAGCTTAACTCTTCTCCGCCCCCTGAGCGTTCCGAGCCGGCATTGCTCGCCCGCATCCAGGCAACCCTCGATGACGACAAAGCCGAAGATCTGGTGACGATCGATCTCACCGGCCGGTCGCCGCTGACGGACGCCATCGTTGTGGCCACCGGGCGTTCGGCGCGCCATGTGGCCTCGCTCGCGGAGAATCTGGCGCGGCGATTGAAAGAATGGGGCTATGGCAAGGTCCATCTCGAGGGACTACCCCAGGGCGACTGGGTCCTGGTCGACGCAGGCGATGTGGTGGTGCATATTTTTCGCGCTGAAGTCCGAGCCTATTATGATTTAGAGGGCATGTGGTCGGTGGATGAAACGAGCCATCGGCGCCGCCTCTCCGAACACGCCGATTCTGTCGCCTGAACCAATGCGCCTCATCGTCGTGGCCGTGGGCCGGGCACGAACCGCGCCGGAACAGACGCTGTGCGATTTGCAATGGGAGCGGGCCACCGCGTTGGGCAGAAAGCTCGGTTTTACCAAGCTTGATTTCGCAATTGTCGAGACTTCGCATGCGGGAGATGTGCTCGCGCGCATGGAAGAAGAAGCCAAGCGGCTGACAAGCCGGGTTCCTGCCGGCGCTCGTCGCATCGCGCTGGACGAGGCGGGACGGTCTCTTTCCAGCGCTGCCTTCGCAAAACACCTTGCGCAATTGCGCGACCGGGGAGAACGCGATCTTGCCTTCCTGATCGGCGGACCGGACGGTCTCGCCCCGGAGTTGCGCGAAAACGCGGAGGAACGCCTCGCTTTCGGATGTCAGACCTGGCCGCATCTTCTGGTGCGCGCCATGCTTGCCGAACAGATTTATCGCGCTTTTGCGATTCTCTCGGGCCATCCGTACCATCGTGGCCGCGCGAATTAGCGCTTTATTAAGCGTAACCCAGGAAACTGTGGTCAATAGCCGGAGGCGGTTGACGTCTTGGAAATCAAATCGACACGCAAACTCGAATCCGCATCGCCGGCGCGGCGCGCCGGCCGTGCCGCATCCTTGGGAGGCAACAGCTTCTCCACGGAGGAAATCGCGGATGCCAAACCTGCCACCGCTCTGACGGGAACCGGCCCCATCGCCGCGGTCGACACCATTCTGGCGCTTCAGGGCATCGAGGACTCGACCAGCAGCCGCAAGCGCAGCGTGAGCCACGGCGAACAATTGCTGACGCTTCTCGACGAGCTCAAAGACGGTCTTCTGGCGGGCGGAATTCCGCGCGCCGTGCTCAATCGCCTGGCACTTGCCATCTCCAAACGGCGGGAAAGCTTTGTCGATCCCGCACTCCAGGGCGTTCTGGACGAGATCGATCTGCGTGCCCGGGTTGAACTCGCAAAGCTGGAGCAGGCCGAGCGGCCGGCCGTCTAGATCACGTTTGCGGACATTTCTTTCTATTTGCCCGCGCATGGCCCCGCCGCTATAACCGCGCCGCCGATGGGATGCGTTTGACCTGAGGAGAGTGCATGGCGACCGACCTGCCGCACGGCTACCGGCCGTCCGATGAAGAATCTTTTATGAACGAGCGCCAGCGCGAATATTTTCGTCGCAAGCTCGTAGCCTGGAAGGACGATATCCTTCGCGAAAGCCGCGGAACCATTCAGAACCTGCAATCCGAGCCTACGCCCAATGCCGATCTTGCGGACCGCGCCACGACCGAGGCCGAACGCCAGCTCGAGCTTCGAACCCGCGACCGGCAACGCAAGCTGATCGCGAAAATCGACTCCGCGTTGCGCCGCCTCGAAGACGGCTCTTATGGCTTCTGTGAGGAAACCGGTGAACCGATCTCGCTGAAACGTCTCGACGCGCGCCCCATCGCGACCCTTTCGGTTGAAGCGCAGGAGCGTCACGAACGCCGCGAGCGGGTCTATCGGGACGATTGATTCATCCCGCTCGATCCCGGATCGCGCGGATGCGCATCCGGGATGATTTTATCTTCCGTCAAATCAGAACGGCCAGACAATATCGAAGAACTGCTGTCCGTAACGGGGCTGCTGCACATCGGTGATCTGGCCGCGGCCACCATAGGAAATCCGGGCTTCGGCAATCTGGGTATGGCTGATCGTATTGGTGTTGGAGATGTCTTCGGGACGCACCACGCCTGACACCGACAGCTCGCGTACCTCATTGTTGACGCGCACTTCCTGCTGGCCCTGGATCACCAGATTGCCGTTGGGCAGCACCTGCGTCACGATCGCAGCGACGGTAAGATTGATGGTCTCGGACCGGTCCACGGTCCCAGTGCCGGTATTGGCCGAATCCGACCCCAGCTTCACCAGGCTCGAGGGATCGACGGATTTCGGAAGTATGCCCTTCAGACGGCTTTCAAGCCCCAGCAGATTGGGCGCGCTTGCATCTTCCGATGCGGTGGTGGAACGCGACGTCGTATTGGCGATCTTCGCCTGATCGCCGATCGCAATCTGCACGGTCAGAAGGTCACCGATCTTCGCGGCTCTGGGATCGCGAAAGAAGCTGCGCGAACCTGCTTGCCATAGCGAATTCGCCTGCGGCGGCAGATTTTCGATCGCCGGCTGAGGCACCTGAACCGGAGCGCCGGCGACAATGTTCGGCTGCACATGGATCGGGCTCAAGGCCGGCGGCTTGCCGATTTGCTCGATCTTGTCGACGGTGCTGGCGCAGGAGGTGAGCAAAAGGCTTGCGGTACAGGCGGCAGAAGCCAAAGCGCGCCGGGGGAGGATATGAATCATCTTGGATGTCCCTTTGTTATTTCGCGATGGCGACTTCGTTGGTCTTCGCCGAAGCATCGGCCGGGCCGACACGGACAACGCCAGGAGCGGTGACCACCGCGACCACCTGGCGGTAGGATGTGGGGTTGAGCACCGCGATGGAATCGCCTTCGCCCCCTTCGGCAAGGGCGCGGCCCACCGCCGTCAGCGACATTCCCGGCGCGTCGAACACCATCGTGACAGTCGCACCTTTGGCGACGAGTGCCGGACGCTTGAGATCGCTCAGGCGCAAGACTTCGCCGGCGCGAAGCGCCCGCTTGGCCTCTTTGCCTTCGATATCGCTGAGATTGTGGATGAAAGATTCGTTCATCCGCAGAACGGGGAACGATTTTGTCGTCAGGTCGCCATCGGCGATCACGGCCCCGCGCGCGATGTCGTGCGCCGGAACGACGAGTTCGGTCTGATTGTCCGCGTCTTGCGCGTAGGCGCTGAAGGCGACGGTGCAGAAGGCAAGGGCGAGAACGAAGCGCAAGGTCATGGCGGTTAGCTCATCTTCGAGGTGATTTGCAGCATCTGATCGGCGGCCGAGATGACTTTGGAGTTCATCTCATAGGCGCGCTGGGCAGTGATCAGATCGGTGATCTCCTGCACGGCATTGACGTTCGAGGTTTCGAGATATCCCTGTTGCAACGTGCCGTAACCGGGCGATCCCGGAAGTCCCGTCAGCACCGCGCCAGAGGCAGGTGTCTCCGTGTACAGATTGTCGCCCGTGGCCTGCAATCCACCCTCGTTCGGAAACCGCGCAAGCTCAAGTTGGCCAAGGGTCTGCGGCGCATTTTGTCCCGCAATCGTCGCCTGCACCTGGCCCTGAGCGTTGATGGTGACCGAAGTGGCATCCTGCGGGATGGCGACCCCGGGCGCGACCACATAGCCCTTGTCGGTGACCAATTGGCCTTCCGGGGAGAGCGAGAAAGCGCCGGCCCGGGTGTAGGCGTCGGTTCCGTCCGGCATCTGGACATGGAAATAGCCTTTGCCATTGATCGCGAGATCGTAGGGATTGCTGGTACTGTTGAGATTGCCCTGGGCGGTAATCCGATAGGTCGCCGCGGTCCGCACACCGACGCCGATCTGGATGCCCGCGGGCAGGACTGCGCCGGTATCGGCGGACGCCGCGCCGGGACGTTCCACATTCTGGTAGAGCAGGTCCTGGAATTCCGCCCGCTGCATTTTGTACGCCGTGGTGTTCATGTTCGCGAGATTGTTCGCGATCACTTCCACATTGTTCTGCTGCGCCAGCATGCCGGTCGCCGCGATGCTCAAAGCCCGCATAATCTTAACTCCCTTAGCTTGCAGGAACGGCGCCGAGCTTCTCGATCGCCTGTTTCAAAAGGTCTTCACCCGATTTGGTCAGGTCCGCGCTCGTCTGATAGGCGCGCATGATCTCGATCATGCGGCTGATTTCGATCATCGGCTCGACGTTGGATTTCTCCATCATGCCCTGGCGTACGCGCGCGGTAGTGGATGCCTGGGCCGCCTGTCCGCCGGCGTCGTAATTGCTTGCGCCCGTTTTCTTCAATGCGCGTTCATTGGCGAATTCGACGACGCGGAGCTTTCCGAGAAGCTGTAGATCGGTACTGAGTGTACCGTCAGACCCCACCTTGAGATCGCCGTCCTGCGGCTGGAGTGTGATCGCACCGCCGTCGCTCTGGACCGGATAGCCGTCGTCGGTCACGACTTGGCCCTGATCGTTCAGACTGAAATGGCCATTGCGCGTGTAGCGTTCGCCATCGGGCGTCTGCACCACGAAATAGCCATTGCCCGCGATGGCGAGATCGAGCGGCGCCCCCGTGGGATCGAAGCGTCCTTCGGAGAGATCGCGGGCAACGCCGCGGTCAAGCACAAAGGCCACA
>DASYEG010000277.1:0-11072 GCA_036499145.1 Micropepsaceae bacterium
AAAATCGCGGAAGGACGTGCGATGCTCCAGGCGAAGCGTTCGCCTGCGCCCTATGTGCGCCATCTCTTCGACCAGTTCGCGGAAAGATACGACAGGCAGATGCTGGACGATCTGTCCTATTGTGCGCATCGCATTCTGCGCGGGCTTGCGGACATGCTGGTTGCAACCGAACCGGACATGCTCGATGTACTGGATCTGGGCTGCGGGACGGGGCTCGCAGGCGATGCATTCAAGGATGTGGCGCGGCGTCTCGATGGGCTGGACCTCTCGCCCGGCATGATCGAACGCGCGCGCGCCCGCGGAATCTATGATGCGCTCAGCGTCGGCGATGTCGAAAATCTCGACGTTTGCAAGCCTGCGGTTTACAACCTCATCGTCTCGGCGGATACGCTTGTCTATCTCGGCGATCTCGGCGCGGTTTTTCGCGGCGTCCATCGGCGGCTGCGGCCGGACGGGTTTTTCCTGTTCACGGTGGAAAAGCGAACGGAGGCCGGCTACAGGCTTGGTCCCAAACGCCGTTACGCCCACAGCGAATCCTATCTGCGCGAAGAAGCCGAACGCGCGGGCTTCGAAGTGATGGGACTCCTGGAATGTTCGCCCCGGCGCGATGCCAACGTGCCGGTGGCGGGCTTCGCGGCTGCGTTTCAGCGCCGCTGAGGCGGCCAAACCCTGGCAAATTCGCTTTGAGCCCCTGAGCGGTTTGTGCTCTATTCCGCGCCGATATGGGGTACCGAGGAGCACACGAATGACCCGTGGAATTCTGTTGACTGCCGCAGCGCTCGCCATGCTGGCAGCACCGGCTTTTGCCCAGGACAGGTGTTCGGCGCCGCTCGCCCCCACTGTGCCCGACGGCAAGACGGCGTCGATTGCGCAATTGAGTCAGTCCGCGAAGGACGTCGTCGCCTTCATCAAGGCATCGGACGATTACCAGACCTGTCTTCTGGCGGCGATCGCCGAGCAGGACAAACTGGCGAAGGACCCCAAGAATCCGCCCGATCCGGCCATCAAGAAAGGGCTCGAGACCAAAGGCGATGCCAACCAGAAGGAAAAGGAACGCGTCGGTGGTGAATATAATAAGTCCGCGGCCGCTTATAAGACCGCCCATCCGAAATAGATCCGTTACGCATCGTTGCCGCGCGGCCCTGGGTGAAGATCCTGGGGCCGCTTTTGTTTGTGTGCGCCCGAAGGGCCAATCGTCCTTAGGACCGAATCGTCTATCATGCGCCGCATGAGCGAAGCGCTTTCCCGCCGCACCGAAAGACGGACCCGCCAGCGCGCGGCCAACCGTAACGCGATTCTCGAAGCCGCACGCCGCGTGGCGGCACGCGAAGGCGCGGGCGAACTCTCCTTGCGCGCGGTGGCCGGAGAAGCAGGTTACGCGCCGGCCTCGGTCTATGAATATTTCCGCAACCGTGCCGAACTGGTGCTGGCGCTTGCCGCCGAAGACATGGGAAGTCTTGCGCGGGCCCTGCGCGAAGCAGGATTGGCAAGGGACGGCGGACCGGGCGTGCTGGCCGCGGCCGCGAAAATTGCGCTCGGCCTGATGCGCGGCAGCGGCGCGCTGCCGGCCGCCGTGGCGACCCTGGAGGGCGGCGCGGCCCCTCCGGAAGCGGAAAGGGTGTTCAACGGCAGACTTATAGCCGCCCTCACCGCGTTTGCGGAGGCTGCGGGCCGCGTTCCCAAAACGCGCGAGGAACAGGCCGATGTCGTGCTCGCTGCCGCGGCGGTCACCGGCCTTGCGGTGCTGGTGCGGGCCGGCCGGTTGAAGACCCTCGGTTTCGACGAGGATGCGCTTCTGGACCGGCTGGATAGCCGCTTTGCAGGGCCCAGCCCTTAAATCGCGTTGCGGCCTCATGGCGGTTTTCGGTTAGACTGAACGCAAGGCTCGGGGTCGATCCGGGCGTTCCTCGGGAGGATTTGTCATGGACGTGCAGCGGCGCGATTTTCTTCTGACGGGCACGATCGCGGCAGCGGCGGTCGCGGCGGCGGCGAGCCCGGCTTTGGCGCAGACCGCGCCCGAGGGTCCGGGGCAGGAACGCGGCGGCAGCGTGCGCCCTGGCGACGAGAATATCCAATATGAAGGCGGCAAGGAGGTGAAGAAGCTCAAGATCGTCAACACCGCCGAACTTGAGATCGAGGCCGAGAAGGTCCTGCCCAAGGGCGGCTATGGCTACATCTTCGGCGGTTCAGGCGGGGAATACACCAAGCGGGAGAATCTGCGCGCCATGGAGGCCATCGGCCTGGAGCCGCATTTCCTCGCCGGCGTGCTCAAGCCCGATCTGTCGGCCACGATCCTGGGGCACAAATTGCCGTTCCCGATTCTGGTGCCGCCGATGGGCAGCCACGGGCTTGCCCATGTGTCGAAGGAGATCGGCACCGCGCAGGCGGTGGCCGACATGAAGACGCTGATGATCCTTTCCATGCAATCCAACGTCTCGCTGGAGGACGTGGCGAAAGCCAATCCCGGACCGAAATGGATGCAGCTCTATTTCCCGGCCGACCGCGGCTATGCGCGCGAGGTCATCATGCGCGCGAAAGCGGCGGGCTACACGGCGATCGTCCCTACCATCGATTCCACGCTCGCCTATCCGCGCGACAACAACATCCGCAACAATTTCCGCATTCCGGTCTCGCTCGGCAAAGGCAATGCGCCGCTGGACGAGAAGGACCCCGTGAAGGCCGCGCGCATCATGGGCGTGCGCAAAGTGGACCTGAATTGGGACGACATGCTGTGGATCAAGCAGGAGACCGGCCTTCCCGTCGTGGTCAAGGGCGTGATGTCGCCGGTCACCGCGATGCAGGCGGTCGAACGCGGCATCGACGCGGTCTATGTCTCCAACCATGGCGGGCGCGCGCTCGACGGTGTGCCGGCGGCGATCAGCGTTCTGCCGCGCATCGCTGATGCGGTGAAGGGCCGGGTGCCCATCGTCTACGATTCCGGCATAAGGCGCGGACAGGATGTGTTCCGCGCGCTGGCACTCGGCGCGGACGTGGTCGCGTGCGGCCGTCCGATTCTTTATGGGTTGGCGCTGGGCGGCCATCTCGGCGCGCAGAGCGTGCTCGAATATCTGCGCGACGATCTCTACATCGTCATGCAATTGGCCGGCACGCCCAACATCCGCTCGATCACGCGCGACCATATCGCCCCGCCGCGCCTCGCGTAGCCATGTCCAAGCTTCGTCCGATTCTTTTTTCGTGCGCCGCTTCGGCCCTATGGCCCATGGTATCGGCCGCTCAGCAGGCCAACGCTCCTGCCGGCCCGGAGGTCTACGTCAATTGCCAATATCGCGTGGCCGCGATTTTCCCCACCGCGCCCAGGGTCCGCGATATCGCGTATACCAATGGCGGCAGGACGGTTCCGGCGCGGCAATTCTACGTCGAACGCGGCCGCGACAGATTCAGCGTGATCGTTGCGGATTTCACCAATGCGGCGCCCGCCATCGATGACGAGATCGTCGAGAATGCGGCGGCGGCTTTGCGGCTGCGCGGCGAAACCCGTGTCCAGTTTCCCGAAGACTATTCCCCGGGCATTCCCGGGCGGCAGCTGAATGTCTTCGACACCAATGGCCGCCAGCATCTCGCGTCCGTCTACATGGCCGATCATCGCCTTTACCTCACCGAAACCGATGCGGCGCCGGGTGATTTCGCAGCCCTTCAGTTCGAGCAGTCCGTGCTTCTGATCGATGCCAATGGTGGCGACCTCAACAATGTCAATGTCGCCAACAGAACGCATTACACGTGCGAAACACAGCCGCCCATTGCCGAGAGCGCCGGCGATCTCGTCAGCGCGGCCATTGCGGCGGAGGGAGGCGCGCCGGCGCTGCGCGCACTCGCGAACCTATCCGTCAGGGGTACCGCAAAATTCTGGGAACCGGGACAATCCTTCACCGCCGGCGGCGAGCCGCGTTTCCTTGGCACCGCGAGCTTCACGATCGCCTGGAATCTTGCGAGCGGCATGGCGCGCACCGAATGGGATCGCGATCAGCAATATCCGCCTCCAGCCGCGAAGTTGAAATATACCGAGACGTTGTCGCCCGCGACAGGCTTCGTCACCGACACCAACGGCGCCCAGCCGATGTCGAGCATTCGCATCGCCGCGCAGCTGAGAGAGCTGGAGCGGGCGAGTCCGCGTCTTCTGCTGAAGGCCATGAGCGATCCCGCCAATGTTCGCGGCGCGGAATTCCAGCAGCTCGGCGACCGCTCGCTGCCGGCGGTTTCCTTTATGGATGGGGGTGCGAATTTCCTCATCCTGTTCGATCCCGCGACGCATTTGCCCGCCGCCATCCGCACCCGTGACGATGACAACATCAGCGGCGATTCGAATTACGATCTGGTGCTCTCCGGCTGGACACAGGTCTCGGACGCGCGCGTCGCCAAATCGCTGTCCTATCGGATCAACAATGTCGAGGTGGCCAGGCTCGACTATGACACCGTTACCGGCAATGCGCCGCCGGGGGGATACGTGTTTGCGGTTCCCGCGGCGATTCAGCCGGCGGTCAAATCTCCGGCCGCAAGTGGCGTTCCCTATCAATGGGTGCTTCGCCGCTTGTTCCTGACGCGCTTCACGGACAGCGACACGATCATCTATCCCGCGGGCGGTGGCTTGAAGCTCGTGGAACTCGCACCCAATGTGCAGCACGTGCAGGGCGGCACCGCGAACAATCTGATTGTCGCGATGAAGGATTATCTGGTCGTGTTCGATGCGCCCTATGGCGAACTGCAATCGCGGTGGACCATCGATGCGGCGAAAGCGAAATATCCAGGAAAGCCGATCAAATATCTCGTGCTCACCCATCACCATATGGATCACGCGGGCGGCATGCGAACCTATGTGGCGGCAGGTGCATCAGTCGTCGTTCCCAGCGAGAGCGTCGATTACATCGAAAAGGCCATCAAGGCGCCGCACACCTTGGTTCCGGACGAACTTCAGAAGAATCCGCGCAACCCGGTAGTCTACGGCGTCTTCGAAAACATGACGATCAAGGACGGCACGGCGGAAATCCGTCTCTACAATCTCTCGGCGGCGTCGAATGCGGAAGCGCCGAGGAACACAAATCCGCATGTCGATGGCATGCTGATCGGCCATATCGTCGACCGCAAGCTCATCTATGTGACCGATCTCATTTCGCCGCGCGGTCCCATTGCGCGTTCGCCGGAGACGATCGCGGTGGGCAAGAGCTTGCGCGAGTTCGACATCCGCGATCCCGACCTTATTTTTGCCGGCGGGCACGGCACGACGGTCAAAGAAGCCGACATCGCGGGCGCTTTGGCCGCGAACTAGACGCCGCATCCTGCCGGCCGTCCATGGATAATCATCTCTACACGGATTATATCCGCGCAGCGTTTCGCGCAACGCGAGGGGTGGCGTGAGGCGCCGTCTCCGGCGTCAACGCGCGTTTGAAAAAAAGGTGCCGATTTCGGCCCCTCACGCCTGGCGGTTTTGGGCGTCGCGCTTTCCGATTTCGCAAGGCCGCTTTTCAAAGCGGCCGGGCTTATCGGCATCCCGTCCTCCCGCCGGCCCTTTCTGTCGAAAAGGTAGCGGGGCGGCCGGAAAGCGCCGCCCTCGCATCCTTCCTTGACAGGCCCTCCTGAAAGAGCGCTGCCGCCGAAGTTTTTCCCGCCCGTCCGTCAATCGGACAGAAGATGCAAACGCCAGCCGGAAATCTCACGCTGAAGACGGTCGACAACGCCCCCTCATCAGGTTCCGGCTGTCTGCATGTGAGGACGTATTCCTGGAAAACAAGAGGAGCGACTCGCTGCTGCGAAATGCCATGGCCTCTCCATGAGCGAGACACGGCAATGTCCGGCGGCAGAAAGAACGACGGAATATCCAAGCAAAATATGCGAGCGGCTATTTCTTCGGGGCGATGATCCGCTTGGGATAGAACGGGTAGCGCGCGATGCCGTCTGACGGCGTCTCGGGGCGATATTTGTCGTGACAGGCCTGGCAAGTCTCGGCCAGATGATCCGCGCCGTCCGACAGTTTCATGAGGTCTTTGGCTTTGACGGCATCACGGATTTGCAGCGCCGTCTTTTGAACGTCGGCCGCCCACATCTGCCAATCGGCATTGGTGACCCATTTCTCGTCATCTTTCCCATTGCCGGGAATATTCATGAATGTCGCCGCCGCCGCGAGGTCGGCCGAATCCTGATCGGCCAGCAGCCATTCGTCGTCGGAGAGCATGGAAGCGCCCTGCGCCGCCCACAATCCGTCCGCGGGAATTTCCACCGACGCGCGCATGTAGTCCCGGATCGGAAACGGCAGATGCAATGCCGGCGCCGCCGGTACGGCGGCCGCTTGGGCCGGCGAAGCGGGGCTCGTCGCTGTGGCGGATTGCCGATTGCAACCCGCGATCGCCATCGCGGCAGGGAACGCTACCAGCGAAACAATCAAACAACGCCGCATTTTCGCAGCTGCTCGTGCCATGAAACCCTCCTTACAAGCGCAAACGCATTTTCGCGATTTCGCGCTTTTACGCCGCCTTCCACCGGTGGGCAACCACCGGCCCCGGCTACTTCATCATCCCTTCGGCTTTGGTTGCGCCGGCATGGGCGCAGGCATCGTCCTGGGCGAGGTTGGAACCGGAACTCGCGACCGCGCCGATGGTTTCCTCGCCCATTTTGATGGGAACGCCGCCCGCGAGCGCCAGCACGTCGGGCAGATCGCGCTGCGGCGCGACGGAAGGGTCGTCGCGCGTGCGCTTCGCCCAATCCGCCGTGCTGACGCGGAACATGCGCGCGGTATAGGCCTTGCGCCGCGACATCTCGGCCATCTGCGGAGTCGCCAGTTCGTCGCGCATGCTGACGATCACCTGGCCCGCGCGGTCGACCACCGTGACGGCGGTGTGGAAGCCCTTGGCGCGGCACTCGCCGATTGTCGCCTCGGCGGCGGCCTTGGCCATTTCCAGAGAGACATCGTGCACGGTGATGACTCCGGTTGCCGGCTTGAATGGGGTCGGCGCGCTGGCGGCGCTTGCGGCCGTCGCCAACCCAATCGTCAGCGCCGACAGGATATTTCGGGCGCAGATTCCCGTCAGATGCATGCAATTCCTCCGTGCGGTCTCTGGTTGCCTGAGTTTACGGGAAAAGCCCGCAAGTTTTGAAGCCCGCCAGAGCCCGCGCTGGTCTGGCCGCGTGTTCCTTGTTATGCAGGGAGCCGGGGAGAAACGCCATGTGGCAAACGCGAATTCGCGCCGCTCTGCTGATTTTCGCGGCGGTGGTTTTCGCATGGGCCAACGGCCGGGCCGAGGCCGCTGGTCCCATTCCGTTCAAAGTCGGCATCGCGGCTCCCACGGTCAACATGCTGCCGCTGTGGATGGGACAGTCGGCCGGTCTGTTCAAAGCGCGCGGCCTTGACGTCACAATCGTGAACACCGATGGCGGCAGCCGAGGCTTGAGCGAAGTGGGTGCGGGCCGTTTGCAGGCGATGGTCGTGGGTCTGTCCGCCGTCATCGATGCCAATGGCAAAGGCGGGGACTACCGTCTGATCGCATCGGGCGCGAACACGATGAGCTTTCGCTTCTTCGGCGCGAAAGGCGTTGCGAGCGCGGCGTTCCTGCCCGGGAAAAAGATCGGTGTCAGCGCCTTCGGTTCGGAATCCGACAGCGCCGCGTCGCTCGCGCTCAGGCAATTGGGACTGGCGCGCCGCCAGGTGAGCGTGGTCGAGGCGGGCGGCACGCTGAAGCGGCTGAAGGCGCTGCAATCCGGAGCGCTCGCCGCCACGGCCTTGAACGAGCCCGCCGATACGCTCGCCCAACGCGCAGGCCTGCCGTTGCTGGCCGATCTGAAGGCGAACTTGCCCTGGATCTTCACCGCCATCGTCATGGACCGACGCGCGCTTGGCGCCCATCGCGATCACGTGAAGGATTTCCTGCGCGCCTATGTCGAGGCGATCCATCTGGCGCTCTCCGATCCCAAGCGCGCGAAGGCGGTGCTGGCCTCCGAGTTCAAGGATTTTCCGCCCGATGTGGTCGAGGCCACCTATGCCGACTTCAAGGCCCGCGTGCCGCGCGATGCCGCCCCTTCGCGCGAGGGGGCAGAGACCATGCTGCGCGAATTGCCCGGTCTGGGCGCCACCGTCAAAAGCTCCAATGTCGCCGATTATGTGGATGCGAGCCTGATCGAGGAATTGCGGCGTGAAGGTTTTTTCGACGCGATGAAATCCAAATACCGCGTCGAGTGAAGCGATCATGCTCCGGGGGCTCACGCGAATCTTCGTCCGCTATGCCGAGCGTTACATCCCCGATCCTTATCTTTACGCGCTGATCCTGACCTTCGTGACGGCGGCGGCCGCCTTTGTCTGGACGCCGGCCGGCACCGGCAAGATCATCGCCTCCTGGTATGACGGCATCTGGGCCATTCTCGCCTTCGCCATGCAGATGGCGCTGATCCTGTCCACGGGCGTCGCGCTCGCCGAAGCGGGGCCGGTGAAACGCGGGCTTGAGAAACTGGCCGCGATTCCCTCCCGCCAATCGGGTGCCGCGGTCACCATGTTCCTGGTGTCGGGATTCGCGAACTGGCTGAATTGGGGATTTGGCCTGGTGGCCGGCGCACTGCTCGCGCGCGAAATCGCCAAGCGCCTCCGTGACGTGGATTTCGGCTTTCTCGTTGCCATCGCCTATATGGGCAACATGGTGTGGGCGTCCGGGCTTTCGAGTTCGATTGCACTGGCCACCGCAACGCCGGGAAGCGCGCTCAACATCGTGGAGAAGGTGACGGGCAAAGTCGCGGGCCTGAACGAGACCATCTTCACCGCCTATAATCTCGTTCCCACGATTCTCGTTTTCATCCTGCTCCCGATTGTGCTCGTCGCCATCGCGCCGGCCCCGGCCGAGATGAAGCGCGTCGATCCGCAAATTCTTCACCGTCAGGATGCGCCATCGGAAATCCCATCGAGCGAGAAGAATTTCGCCGCTGCGATCGAGAATTCGCCTTTGTTCACTCTGGCTCTCCTTGCCATGGGCGTCGCCTACGAAGCCAATGTCGCCGTCACGCGGGGCTTCACGCTCGACATCGACGGCATGATCTTCATCGCGCTGATGCTCGGGCTTCTGTTCCATTGGCGCCCCATCCGTTATGTGCGCGCCTTCAACCGCGCCGCGCGCACCGTGGGGCCCGTCCTGCTGCAATTCCCCCTCTACGGCGGCATCATGGGCATGATGACGGGCACGGGCCTCGCCGCGGTGATCGCGCAAGGTTTCGTCGCGTTTTCGACGCATGGGACGCTGCCGTTCTGGTCATTCGTGTCGTCCAACGTCATCACCCTGTTCGTGCCCTCCGGCGGCGGCCACTGGGCCGTGCAGGGCCCCTTCATGGTGCCTGCGGCGGTGAGCCTTCAGGTCGATCCGGCGCTGACCGCCATGGCGACCGCGATGGGCGAACAGACCGCCAACATGATCCAACCCTTCTGGGCGCTGCCGGTGCTGGCGATTGCCGGCCTCGGCATCCGGGACATCATGGGCTATTGCGTGATGGCGCTTCTGGTCGGTCTTTTGCTGTACGGTGGCGCGCTGTTGCTATTCGCCTGACCCTGGCAGGATCGTTTCATGGCCGCTCTCGTCAATCGCCGCACAATCACCATCGAATGGGGTCAATGCGACCCCGCGGGCATCGTGTTCTATCCGAACTATCTCATTATGTTCGACACTTCGACCGGACTTCTGTTCGCGCGCACCGGCCTCTCGCCGGCGGAAATGCGCGCGCGTTATGGGATCGTCGGTCTGCCGCTGGTCGAACAGGGCACAAAATTCTTCGTGCCCTGCCGCTTCGATGACGAATTGATCGTGGAAAGCGAGGTGGGCGAGTGGGGGCGTTCGAGTTTCACCGTGCGCCATCGCGTGATGAAGGGCCGCGACGTCGCGGTCGAAGGCTTCGAAAAACGCGTCTGGGCCATTGCCGATCCCGAACGCGCCGGCCGGATCAAGCCGGAACCCATCCCGCGCGAGGTGATGGCAAGCCTGTCCGATCCCACCGGCGCCACGCGGATCGCGAATCCATGAACCGGCGCTTGCCCTGATGCGGGTCGCGATTCTCGGCGCCGGGCCCGCCGGGCTTTATCTCGCCTATCTCTTGAAGCGCGCCCGGCCCGATTTCGCGATTTCGATGTACGAACAGAATCCGCCCGATGCGACCTTCGGTTTCGGGCTCGCCTTTTCCGAACGCGCGCTCGAATTCCTGCGCAGCGAGGATGCCGATACACTGGCCGCGCTCGCGCCCGCGCTGGAGCGCTGGAACGACAGCGTTCTCTCTCTGAACGGCAAGGAAGTCCGCATCGATGGCATGGGCTATGCCGGCATCGGCCGGTTGCGGTTCCTGGAAATTCTTCAGGCCCGGGCGCGAAGCGTCGGAATCGAACCCGTCTATGGCCGCAGCCTCCGGTCGCTGGCGGAATTGGAACCTTGCGACGCGATCGTGGGCGCCGACGGCGTGAACTCGCTGGTGCGCGGCAGCGGCGAAGCGGGCTTCGGCACGGCCATCGAATATTTCTCCAATCGCTTCGTCTGGTTCGGGACACCCAAGCGTTTCGAGGCGCTGAGCCACACCTTCATCGATACGCCGCACGGCCCCTTCAACGCGCATCATCATCGCCATGCGCGCGACATGAGCACGTTCGTCGTCGAGGTGGATGCGGCGACGTTTTTCCGCTGCGGCTTCGACACGATGGACGCGGGCGACGCGCAAACCTATTGCGCGCGCGTATTCCGGGATACGCTGTCGGGCGCGCCATTGATCTCCAACAAATCGATCTGGCGGCAATTTCCGAAAATCACGAATGCGCGCTGGTCGCGGGGAAACCGCGTGCTCATCGGCGATGCGCTGCATACCGCGCATTTCTCCATCGGCTCGGGCACAAGATTGGCGATGGAAGACGCCATCGCGCTTTCACGCGCGCTTGCAACCTACGGCTCGGACAGACCCGCTGCGTTCGCAGCCTATGAGGCGGCGCGCAAACCCGCCATCGCGAAACTTGTCGCCGCGGCCGATTGCAGTGCGCAATGGTATGAGAACTTCGCCGCCCACATGCGATTGTCCCCGCTCGATTTCGCCATGAGCTACATCACGCGTTCGGGCCG
>DASYEG010000278.1:0-5522 GCA_036499145.1 Micropepsaceae bacterium
GGCCGCGCTCAAAGACGCGCGCGAAGCGATCGGCGCATTCACGGTGCGCTTTGAGAGCGCCTACACGGAGGAGATGAGGAGGAAGCTGGGCCTTTTGCAATCGCGCGCCGGCGATCTCGCTTTGGCGCAGGATCTGCTGGAACGCATGGCGCGCAACAGCGCCGATTTCACGCTGACCTTCCGGCGGTTGTGCGATGCGGCAGCCGATCCCGCACGCGGCGCGCCGGTGCGGGCTCTGTTTGCCGATCCTGTCGCGTTCGACGAATGGGCGGTGACATGGCGGCAACGTCTGGCCGAAGACGGGGGGCTGGACCGCGAATGTTCAGCCGCGATGCGCGCGGCGAATCCTCTTTTCATCCCGCGCAATCATCGGGTGGAGCAGGCAATCTCCGCGGCTGTGAACGATAACGATTTCGTACCCTTTGAAATGCTTCTGACGGTGCTCTCCTCGCCTTACGCCGATCAGCCGGGTCATGAAATCTATGCCGAACCGCCGCGGCCCGATGAGATCGTGCAGCAAACATTCTGCGGGACGTGAGACAAGAAGCCGCCGGACGCTGTGGGTGGAAACTCTCTTCCATTTGACCTAATCTGGTCGAAGTGGAGAGCCGCAGGGGATGATCCAGAACCGCCGCATGAGACGCATGGAAGTGCGCGAGCGCGCAAGCGCCACGATTATGCGCCGCCCGTCACTGCCGCGTGCGGCCTTCGTTTTCCTAGCTCTCGCTGCGTTGGCGATTCAGCTTTTCGTCGTCCAAACCCATATTCACATTCCCCAAGCGCAAGGCCGCTCAGAATCGGTCAGCATCGTGACGCTTGCCAAAACCCTCATCGCGGGGCCGCAAGACCAAGGCGCTGGCCAACAGGCAAATCTGCCGCGCGACAAATATCCGATCAATGAAGACCCCTCGAATTGCCCGCTGTGTCAGGAATTGGTGCATTCCGGTCAATTCGTGCAGAGCGTGGCTGTTCTTTCGCATATCTCGTTCTGGGTCAGCGTCCATTTCATTCCGCTCAGCGAGGCGCTGCCCAGGCTGTTCATTGTCAGCCATAGCTGGCAAGGCCGCGCGCCTCCCCAACACTGACTCCGCACATTGATCGGCTGATGGGCTAGGGGGCTTTCACGCCCTCGCGTCCATCTCACGCGAATCCGGCTTTTTCGCAGTTTCAGATGCGGGCCGGCATCGAACCACCGTATTTTCGTGGAGTTGGTATCATGAGATCGCAGGTCTTTTCCGCGGCCCTGACGGGCGCGAGTCTTTTTGTTTTGCAGCCCGCTTTCGCCGGGCAAGCCCCCACAACCAATCCCGATGCCGTTCCCGAACAGGTCGTCATCACGGCCTCTCCGTTCGGTGAAAACGCCATCGACCAATCCGCCAGCGTGTCGCAGGTGACGCGCGAGCAATTGCTGAATTCCGGCGGCATCGGCCTCGGCGACGTGTTGAAGGATGTTCCCGGTGTCACGTCTTCGGGTTTCAGCGCCGGCACCAGCCGGCCCATCATTCGCGGGCTGGGTGCCACGCGCGTGCGCGTGACGGAGAACGGCCTGGGCAGCCATGATGTGGCCGATGTCGGCGATGATCATGCGGTTCCCATCGATCCGCTGGCCTCCCTCGATGTCGAGGTCCTGCGCGGCCCGGCCACCCTGCGCTATGGCAGCCAGGCGATCGGCGGTGTCGTCAATGCCATCAACAATCGCATTCCGCTGGATGTCGGCGAGGGCAGCAATGTCGAAAGCTTTGCCGGGATGTCGAGCGGCAATCTTGAACGGCTCGGCGGTGGTCTGGCCGATTATCGCGAGGGCAATTGGGCGTTCCATGCCGATGGGGTCATTCGCGGCGCGGACGATTACGATACGCCGCAGGGCACCCAGATCAACACCTTCGCATTCGGGCGGGGTTACGCGCTGGGCGGCGCCTATATTGGCGATGGCGGCACATCCGGCGGGCTCGGCTATAATCGTTATATCGCCCATTATGGCATCGCCAGCGAGCCCGGCGATCCGGAACGCAAGCACATCGATCTCGACCAGAAGAATTACAACAGCGCGATGCGCTTCATGGCGCCGCTCCCGGGGATTACCAGCCTGAATGTGACAGGCGGCTATTCCAATTATCGCCACGACGAGGTGACGGATGCGGATGGCATCTCCGCTCTCTTCACCAACAAGGAATGGGAGGGGCGCGCCGAAGCGGTCCACGAGGGCTTTGGCCCGATCACCACAGGGGCTATCGGCATTCAATACGACAATCGCGATTTCGGCGTCACCGGCGAGGATGCCGCGTATCTTCACCCGACCAAGACCGGCAGCTTCGCCGCCTATGTTTTCGAAGAAGCGGCAGTGACGGATCAGTTCAAGCTCCAGGGTGCGGCGCGCATCGAATGGACCGATTTGAAAGGCAATACCGACGCCGCGGGCGATCTCAAGCGGAGCTTTGCCCCCATCAGCTACTCGCTCGGTGCGGTCTACAAGCCCGTGGAAGACACGAGCTTTTTTACCAATTTCTCGGAGACGGCGCGCGCCCCCGCACCGACCGAACTGTTTGCCCAAGGCGCGCACGATGCGCCGGGAACATTCGAAACCGGCGATCCCGATATCGGTTTGGAAAAAGCCTTTTCAATGGAAGGCGGCGTCAAACATCAGGATAAGGACGGCAACATCGCGTCCGCCACGGTGTATCGCACGCGATACAATGGTTTCATCGATGGATTCCTCACCGGCAACACCTGCGACGAGGATGGAAATTGCGGCAATCCCGGTCCGGGCGATTTCAAGCAACTCTTCTATGTCCAAAAGGATGCCACCTTCTGGGGATTCGAGGGCCAGGTGCATTGGCATGTCCTGGATGCCGGAACCGGGCGTGTGGGCATCGATCTGCAAACCGACTATGTGCGGGCGACCTTACAGGGCGGTACGAATGTTCCGCGTATTCCGCCGCTGCGCTATGGCGGAGGCCTGTTCTTCGAAAGCACGCTGGTCGAACTGAGGCTGAGCGTGCTGCGGGCCGACTCCCAGGACAAAACCGACGCACACGAGACTCCCACGCCGGGATTCACCAATGTCGACGCATCGGCGGTGTTTCACGTCTATCGCGGACAGGAAGGGGATTTTGACGTGGCGCTGGTGGCAACAAATCTGACCGATGCGGTCGAGCGCAACGCGGTTTCTTTCACCAAGGATCATGTGCTGCAGCCCGGCCGTGCCTTCCGCATCATGCTGCATTACATGCACTGACCGCATTTTGGAGGGAAATGGAGCATTCTCTTGTGTCCGCCGGGTTCCCGCTTTTGCGGGGCATGACCCGGCGGAGACGGGGCCGTGCGATTCTGCGGCTCAGAAATCGGGCTTCGCGGCTTGTGCCAGCGGGACCAGGTCCTGGTCGAAATGATCGTCATTGTTCTCGTTGCAGGGCACTTGAAGGATCGGCGCTTCCTCGACGCGTCGCCAGCGTTGGAAACCGGTCCAGGGCGTGGTGAACGCGCCGGGATCTTCGACATAGACCGACACGTCGACCGTCTTGGCATCAGCGGCGAGCTTCCAGCGTTCGATCACATGGATCTGGGTCGTGTGCGGGGTGCGGTAATTGTCGGTGAAGCTCTTGTCGTTCTGGCCGATGGTATCGATCACCAGGGTATCGCCGTTTTCGTAATGGCCGACAGATTCTCCGTACCAGGAGGATTTCACAGTCTTAGAATGCGGCACATTCATATAGATGTGACGAATTTCCGGTCCGCCCTGGTTGATGACGACGACCTCTTTTGGTGTCTGATAAAAATAGAACGGTTCGACCAGCGAGTAAGCATCGAAGCCCGGCACGCCGACCGGCCAGCAGCGTTCGCGCGCGCGGTACGGCACTTTGCCCGCCAGCACCGCGTCATTGGCCTTTTTCATCGACGGTTTCAGCCAGTCCTGCAGAATCGGATTGGAAAGATCGGCGACGCGATAGGTCGACTGCGGCCCGAAATTGTTGGGTATATAGGGGTGGGCCTTGTCGAAGGAGACGGGACCCGGTCCGCCACCCGGCGGCGCAAGGAGATCGTCCACGCCGAAGGAATGATCGAGTACCCAGCCGGTGTTCGGCGTGGTGGCGAAAATCGGGACACCTGGCTTCGCGCCATCTGCCGCCAGCGCCGCGCCCGCTGCGCACAACACGAAAGCGAATAGGCCTGCCGAACCGGGATTGGACATCTGCGTTTCCTCGATGAATCAAAAGTCGGGCTTGCCGGCGGTGGGAATGTGGGAATCCGTATTGTTGAACTCGCGCGGATTTTCGGCGCAGATGAGTTCCGTCCACGGATCTATGGACGGACGGTAGGTAATGGTCGCCGTCCACGGCGTTGTGAAAACGCCGTCATCCTCCACCGTGAAATGCATCTGCAGCACCTTGCCGCGATAATTGGGATCGAAATCCCAACCGAGACCCGCGTGGGAATTTTCCTTGGCGTTGCGGTCGATCGCGTCTTTGGCATCTTCATAATCCACCAGGCGATAGCGCTCGGTCACATGCAGTTTCTCGCTGAAGGGCGTGCCGTACATGTCGAGCATGGCAAAAGGCCCCTTTTTGATTCCCACGGTATCGATCACCAGGGTGTCGCCTTCATAGTGACCGACGGAATCGCCGTACCAGGAGGGCGTCACATGCGCAGGATGCGGCTGGTTCATGCGCACACGGCGAACTTCATTCCCCTGGCGATAGACCATCGTGATGTGATCGGGTTCCTGGAACATCTGCATCAGGAAATCCCAGAACACGTAAGGCACGCCCCCCGGCCAGCATTGGTTGCTTGGTGTCGGATAGCCGCCGCCGGCGAGCGAGATATCGCCATGGGCCTTCACCGCGTCGGCTGCCCGAGGCTTCAGGATGGGATTGGTGTAATCGCCAACCAATGTTTGGAAATTGGCCACGCCGTCGGGCCGGCGTGACCGGTTGGTCACAGGGCCGGGCCCCGATGCGGGCGGCTCGAACCCGGTGAGGAAGGGATGCGACCAGACGCCGGAAAAATCCGGGATCGCTTTTGCGCTGTTCGCGCCCATCGTCGGCCAGACGGAAAAGGTTGCCATGATGCAAGCCGCCGCGATACCGGCAATCCTGCGTGCTGCGAGAACTCTCATATTCACCCTCTGGCTGCGCATGTGAATTCTACCGCACCCAGCCGCAGCAAAGAAACTGGATGACGATGCCGAAGGGGCGCTGAATTGTCTGGCGCGACAGGCTTACGGGCCGCGCTTGGTCAAATGCGACACCGGAAATATAGCCGATGACGACGACGCAGCGACGATGCCGAAGACGAAACGCCGCCATGGAACGAAATCGGCGAGGGCCTGCCTATGGGAACGCTCTGCCGCCATGGTTTCATTTTTCCCCGCTGTTCCAGTCCAAAGATAGGCGTTCTCCGGCGCAAAATTGCAAGCCTAGGGTCTGGACTCACAACTTGATCCAGACGAGCGCGCCGACGATGGCAGCGGCGGCAAGGTAATTTCTGGCGAGTTTGTCATACCGGGTTGCAATGCGCCTCCAATC
>DASYEG010000279.1:0-8473 GCA_036499145.1 Micropepsaceae bacterium
TGTGGAGCCGGTCATGGGTCGTTCGTGGCAGTTTCTTCTGACGGTGGCCATTGTCGCGGCCTGGGCGAGTTATGCGTATTATTCCTCGGATTATTACGCTGAGCGCTCTTCGGGCATAAAACCTGCGGCGGCAGCCACAGACTGAGCCAACAGCGGAAAAAAAACGCGAGCCAAGCATGCGTGCCATTCTGCCGATTTTGATCATGACGCTTTCGCTGAGCCAGGCCGGCTTGGCCGCGCCAGCCAGCGCGCCCCGTGACATGCTGATCGTGCCGGGAGACCGGGCCGGCGCCGTCGCCCTCGGCATGACCCCGGCCGAGCTTACGGCCTCCGTGGGCACGCCTGCCGATGTGCAGCATCAGGGCCCCGACACGATCTATTCCTGGGGCGATGTGACCGCCGAGATCAGCGACAAATCGCCGAATGTCGATCTCATCAGCGTCAACGACCCGCGCTACGAAACCGCCGACCACGTCCGCGTCGGCCTTGCCGTGTTCGCCGTAATGGCGGTGCTGGGAGACCCGGTGAAGATAACGAACGCACTGGGAATCCAGGACCTCGAATATGACGGCATGACGATCGTCGTGCGCAACAATCTGGTCGCCCAGATCCGCGTGCGGAAATGATCGTGGCGCACGCATGAGTGCTGAGGCAACCACAGCCGCGTCCGGGACCCTTTCCGTCAAAGACACAATACGCCACCGTCGTCTTTCAGCGCTCGATGGGATCGCGCTCGTGCTGTCGCTGACGCTGGCGGTTCCCATCGCCTCGGTGTGTCTCAGCCTGTTCTCCGGCCAAAGCGCGGTGTTCGTGCATCTGGCCGAAACCGTGCTTGCCGAATATGCCGCGAACACGCTGATCCTGGCCGCGCTGGTCGTCTTCGGCGTCCTCATCGTCGGGGTGCCCGCGGCATGGCTCACCGCGGCGTGCGAATTTCCCGGCCGGCGCTGGCTTGAAGCCGCCCTCATCCTGCCGCTCGCCGCCCCCGCTTACGTGCTCGCCTATGCCTATGCGGGATTTTTGTCCGCCTACGGACCGGTTCAGGAGATGTTGCGCAACGCCACGGGGTGGGACACCGGCGATTATTGGTTTCCGGACATACGGTCGCTCCCGGGCGCGGCTTTGATGCTGGTCCTGACGCTCTATCCCTATGTCTATCTTCTGGCGCGCGCCCGCTTCCTGAACGAATCGGCAAGCGCGCTCGAAGCCGCACGGCTGTTGGGCCGCGGCCCCTGGTCGTCCTTCTTCGCGGTTTCGCTGCCCTTGGCGCGCCCGGCGCTGGTGGCGGGCGCGACGCTCGCCGCCATGAACACATTCGCCGATTACGGCACGGTCTCCTATTTCGGCGTGCCGGTGTTCACCACCGGCATCTACAGCGCGTGGTTTTCCTTCTCCGACCAGACCGCGGCGCGCGAGCTGGCCGCCGTGCTGGTTCTTTTCGTCGCGTTGGCGCTTCTCGCGGAGCGCGGTTTGCGTGGACGGGCGCGCTATCATGAAACCGGCAGGCGCGACCGGCGGCCCGCGCGCTATCGGCTCACCCACGGAAAATCCGCCGCCGCGATTGTGGCCTGCGTTGTGCCGCCGCTTCTGGGATTCGTGGTCCCGGCTTTGGTGCTCGGCGAATTGCTGATCGAATCGGGCGGACCGACACGCGATTTCTCGCGTCATCTCTTCAACACGCTCATACTGGCGGCCTCAGCCGGCGCGATCGTGACCTTGGGCGCCCTGGTGCTGGCCTTCGCGCGCAAGGAACGGCCGCAGGGAATCGCAGGCCGCGCGGCCGCATTTGCGGGCCTCGGCTATGCGATGCCCGGCGCGGTGATCGCCGTCGGCGTGCTGGTGCCTTTCGCCGCGTTCGACAATGGCGTGGCGAATTTCCTGCAGCGCGCGTTCGGCGTGTCATCCGGCCTCATCCTGACCGGAGGCATCGCCGCATTGCTGTTCGCCTATACGGCGCTCTATCTCGCCGTGGCGCTGCAAAGCGTAAGCGCCGGACTTGAACGGGTGACGCCCTCCATCGGCGCGGCGGCAAAACTGCTCGCGCGCGGGCCCTGGGACGTGCTGCGCCGGGTCTATCTGCCGCTGATCGCGCCTTCGGTCCTGACGGCGGCCCTCCTCGTCTTCGTGGACGTGATGAAGGAATTGCCCGCGACGCTGATGCTGAGGCCGTTCAATTTCGACACGCTCGCCATCGCGGCCAACAATTATGCTTCCGACGAACGGCTCTCCTGGGCGGCGGCGCCGTCGCTCGCCATCGTGGCGGCGGGGATCATTCCCTGCATCGTGCTGATCCGTACCATCACATCCTCCACGAAGGGACGTGATGTTCCCCCGCCACTGCCCTGACGCCATCGCGGCCCGCGCCTCTCGCTTAAGCTCCCTTCGACAAGCGCAAGGTGAGGGAATAAACTGCACGCCCGCGCTGACCGCTGTTGATGCATGAGCATCTCGAAACGATGGAGAGATCGATGCGGCTCTGGACGATGGCTCTTGCCTGTTTGATGGCGCTCGGATTTGCACGCATTGCGGCTGCGGCTGACGCGGCAACCTCCGACGGCGTGCCCGCCGATTGGATCGAGGTCGCGGCGGGACCGATGTTCACCGTGAAAGCGCCACCGGGCACGACGTTCGAGCGCATCCGCACGGGCGATGCCTTTGCCGGCACGTTCCACGGGCCGGGCTTCGATCTGCCGGTCGAGTTCGGCTATCACCGCGACGCCGTGAAATTGCCCGGCGGCGCGAAGGACACCACCGAATCCAAGCTCGTCATCGATGAGAAACCCGGCGCGATCACCAAAGCCGCGACCGCCGATCCCGCGCATCCGCTGTTTGTCGGCCTCTATGTGCCTGCGGTGGAGAACGACCTGCTCGGTCCTTTAAGTCTCGTGGTCACGGCCGCGCTAACCAAACCCGAAGACGCGGCGACCGTCGAACGCATCTATCGGTCGGTCAAATTCGGCTACAAAAACTAACCCTATTTTCGTTCTGGGGCCGGTTAACCACCCTTCTGAACCTTGCCTTCACATCTCGCGCCCACTCTCCCGCGTGCAACGCAGAAAATCGGGTGCAAAATGTCCGTATCGGCCATCGGCGCAGCAACGCCTCCGTCTCCGGTGCCCGCGCCATCGGCAAAGACCGAAAACGCGAAACCGCCGGTGACGGCGGAGCCGCAAGAGGCGAAGCCCGCGCATCGCCACAAACACGCGGCCCACAAGGTCGACGTCTCGGCGTAGCGTCAGCGCCAGCCGGCGCGGTCGAAGATCGCCTGCGCCTGCGCCTGATTCACGCCGTAGAACGATACGTTCAGCGGATCGGTCTTGAACCGGCCCAGCGTCTTCAGTTCGGGCGTAATCGCAACCGTCGGCACCGCGGGAAATTCGTAATTGGCCCCCGCGATGATGTTCTGCGCCGCATCGCTCGCCATGAATTCCAGGAATTTGACGGCGATCGCCTTGTGTGGCGCCGAGGCCATCACGCCGCCGCCCGATACGTTCACATGGGTGCCGAAACCGTCCTGATCCGGGAAGATCGGGGTGAGTTTCTTGGCGGCGTCGCGCTCGCTTTTCACCTTCGAATTCACCAGCCGCATGAAATAATAATGATTGGCGATGGTGACGGCGCATTCGCCTGCCGCCACACTCTGCAACAGCGTGGTATCGGCCCCTTGCGGCGGCCTCGCGAAATTCGCCACGATACCCTTGACCCATTGTTCGGCCTTGGCTGGACCCATATGCGCGATCATCGCGCCCAGCAGCGACAGATTGTAGACCGCCGAACTCGACCGCATGCAGATCTTGCCCTTCAGCCGCGGATCGGCAAGCGAATCATAGGTCTGCACCAGTTTGGGATCGACGCGTTTGGCATTCACGAAGATCAGCCGCGCGCGCGTGGAGAAACCGAACCACAAATTTTTCGGGCTCTTGAGCGAGGCCGGGATGCGCGCATCCAGAATCTTGGACTGAGCCGGCTGGAACAAGTTCTCATGTTCCGCCAGCCACAGATTGCCCGCGTCCACGGTCAGGAACACGTCGGCGGGGGAATTCTTTCCTTCGGCCTTCATGCGGGCGAGAAGTTCGGGCCCATCGCCTTCGATGACGTTGACCGGAATTCCCGTCACCTTCTGAAAACCGTCGTAAAGCAGCTCGTCGGAATCATAATGGCGCGCCGAATAGATGTTCAGCGCGTTGACGGCATTTGCGGGGCCCGCCAATGCGGCAAGGCCGAGCACGAAAACGAAGACGGGAACAAAACGCATGGGCTGGCTTCTTTTATGCGAATGATTATCATAAGCGATATGATCCGCCGCGCAATCGTAAAAACCGCGTCGCGTGACGCATTTTCGCCGTCATGGCGAAACAGACTGGAAGAACCGGCACATTCATTGGGCCATTCTTGATCCATTTTTCGCACGTTCCCGTGACCGCTTAAGGAACTTCATGAGCCGCACGACCCGCATCGAGTTGATTGTCCTTGCCGTCGTGCTGGTTGTTCTGGCGGCGCCCTTTCTGATTCCGCTCAATATGTATCGCGGCCGGATGGAAGCAGCCGCCAGCAACGCTCTGTCGCGTGAGGTCCATATCAAGGGGCCGCTGCACCTGACATTCTATCCCGATCTCGGCGTTTCGCTGTCCGACGTCTCCATTGGCAATCTCAAGGGCGCGCGCAATGCGCAGATGATCACGGCGGAAAAACTGGTCGTGGGCGCCAAGCTCATGCCGCTCTTTTCCGGCGAGCTTCAAGTCACCGAGCTTACTTTGGAAAAGCCGGTTATCCATCTCGAGACCGTGAAGGATGCCGCGCCCAATTGGTCCTTCGGCAAGGCGCCCGATTCCGGCAAGCCCGCCGATGCGGCAGCGCTCAATCGCATCGGATTTGCGCATCTGAACATCAATAACGGCGCGATCACCTACTACGACGCGGCAAGCGGCAAGAGCGCGGCGCTGAACGAGGTTTCCCTCTCGCTCAACATGCCCGACGCGGCGCGGCCGACGCTGTCGCTGCCGCTGACGCTGGCGGGGTCGGTGACGTATAATGGCGAGGCGCTGAAGATCGACGGCCGCCTCGACAATTTCGGCAATCTCTTGAACGGCCGCACCACGGGTGCGCGTATCTCCATCGGCTCGAACGTCATCAACGCCGAATTCACCGGCCAGCTCGGTACCGCGAGCAATCTCACCGGCTCCTTGAAGCTGGGCGCGCATTCCGTGCGCAGTCTGGCAGCCTGGCTGGGCAATCCGATGCCGCCGGGCAATGGCTTCGGCCTGCTGGCGCTGGAAGGTCATTTCACTGCGAGAGACGGCGTCTACGCGCTCAGCCACGCTCATCTTGCCTTCGATCAGATGAATCTGAACGGCGATATCAATCTCGATACCAATCCCAAGGTGATGACACTGAAGGGCCAGGTTTCCATCGACCGTCTGAACGTCAATCCCTACCTCGCGCCGGGCGCTAGTGACGATACGGTCAAAGCCGCCAAGGCAAAAGCGGCCAGTCCCGATGCGCCGATGTCGCTCGGCGGATTGAGGGCGGTGAATGCCGATCTCACCTTGATCGTGGGCGAACTCGACCTGCCCGATCTCAAGCTCGAACAGACCATTATCA
Organism: Micropepsaceae bacterium; assembly: GCA_036499145.1. Lineage (GTDB taxonomy): Bacteria > Pseudomonadota > Alphaproteobacteria > Micropepsales > Micropepsaceae > CAIYRG01. The sequence continues at coordinate 5,602 of DASYEG010000279.1, forward strand.
AAACCAGCCTCCAGGATGGCCTGCTGCAAGCCGACATGGCGAAAGTCAGCGCCTATGGCGGCACCGGCAAAGCCAGCCTCACCGTGGACGCGCGCAACGCGATCCCGCAGCTCCACAGCACGCTCGACGTGACTGACATCAAAGTGCAGCCCTTCCTTGCGCAGATGATGCATTTCGACAGGATCAGCGGCAAAGGAAGCGTGCGCTACGATGTCGCTGCCACCGGCGATACGGCCAAGGCGATGCTCGCGAACCTGGACGGCAAAGGCGATATCCATTTCACGGAGGGCGCCATTTCCGGTGCGGATTTGGTGGCGATTTCGCGGGTGCTCCAATCGGTGGTGAACGGCGATGCGTTGGGCGCGGCCATTGGTGAAAGCGCCAGCACACCTTTCGGAAAGATGGGCGCAAATTTCACAATCGCGCACGGAATCATGCAAACCAAGGATTTCCAACTGGTGAATCCCACCGTGGAGATGAACGGCCGCGGCAATGTCGACCTCAACGCGCGCACGCTCGAATTCCATTTCGAGCCGAAAGCGGTCAAGGGCATACCGGGACTGAAGCTCGTGGATATCGGCGTCCCCTTCTATGTGAAGGGTCCGTGGGACAAGCCCGGTTACGGCCCCGATGTGCGCGGCCTTGCCAAGACCATCGTCGAGAAACTCGAAAACGGCGCCACCTCGCCGCTTGACGTCCTGACACAGCCCGGCTTGTCTCTGAAATCCCTTTTGGGTACGGGAAGGACGTCCAACAAGTAGCGTAATCCCCATGAGACTTCCGCGCTGGCTTGCCGCGACGGTCCTGGCCGTCATCCTCCTCGGCGCGGGCTTTTACTGGGTTACGCTGCCTGGCCCTTCGATCACCGTGGTGAGCTGGGGCGACGCCTATGGCCGGGCGCAAACCCTCGCGCTGTTTCATCCGTATACAGATAAGACCCATGTCGATGTGAACATCGCCAATTATGGCGGCGGGCTGAAGGAGATCTCCGCTCAGGTCGCGTCGGGCGACGTGCAATGGGATGTGGTCGACATGGAGGTCGAAGACGCGGCCGCCGCTTGCCGCCAAGGACTGCTCGAAAATCTGGAAGGCATCGAACTGCCCGCGGGCGCGAACGGAATCGGCGCGCAGCGCGACTTCGTGCCCGGCGCGCTGGGACCGTGCTGGGTCGGCAGCGTCGTCTACAGTCAGGTGATCGGCATCGACACCATGCAATTTGGAGATTCCAAGCCTGAGACCGCCGCCGATTTCTTCGATCTCGCACGCTTTCCAGGTCCGCGCGGACTTAGGGACGCCGGTCCGAAATACAATCTCGAGCTGGCGCTTCTCGCCGATGGCGTGAAGTTCTGGCAGGTCTATGGCGTGCTTGGCACCGAAGCCGGCGTCGATCGCGCGTTCGCCAAGCTCGATGCGATCAAATCCAGCATCAAATGGTGGCGCCGTCCGGCGGAGCCGGCCGACATGCTCGCACGCGGCGAGGTGGCGATGACCACCGCGCTGAACGCACGCATTTTCAGCATCGACCCGGAGCCGAAAATCCGGACCATCTGGGACGGCCAGCTTTACCAGCTCGACGTGTTCGCCATTCCCAAGGGCGATCCGCACAAGGCACGCGCGCTGGATTTCATCCGCTTCGCGACCGGGTCCGCGCCGCTGGCCGAGGAGGCGCGGCTGCTTCCCTATGGCCCGGCCCGTACGTCCGCGATTCCCCTTGTCGGGCTCAATCCCGATACCGATGCGGATATGCGCCCCCACCTTCCGACCACGCCGCGGAATTTCGTGGGCGCCCTTGCCGTCGATCCCGATTGGTGGGCGAAGCACGGCGCATCGCTCGAAGCGCGCTGGGCGGCATGGCGCAAAAATTGAGCGCCGCATTGACATTGGCGTGTGGCTCGACAAGGTTGAAACTCTCCAAAGAGCCGCGTCCTGGAGCCTCATCCTACCCATGCTGTCCTATGCGATAAGGCGAAGCCTGGGCGCGATCCCGACGCTTTTCATCATCATCACCCTTTCCTTCTTCATGATGCGCCTTGCCCCCGGCGGACCGTTCGATTCCGAGCGGGTGCTGCCGCCCGACATCGCGCGCAACATCGCAGCCGCCTACGACCTGGATAAGCCCGTCTATCAGCAATATCTGATCTATCTGGGGCGGCTGCTGCATGGCGATCTCGGCCCCTCCTACAAAATTCGCGATTTCACCGTGTCGCAGCTCATCGCGAGCGGCTTTCCCGTCAGCATGAAGCTGGGGTTGCTCGCGATCACGCTGGCCTTCGCAGCCGGCACCACGCTGGGGATCGCCGCCGCCCTGCGCCAGAATCGCCCGGCGGATTATTCGGTGATGACGCTCGCCATGATCGGCATCACGATTCCGGCTTTCGTCACCGCGCCGCTCCTGCAACTCGTCTTCGGCATCTATGGCATCCATCTGTTCGGGCTCGATTTCACGCTGCCGGTCGGCGGCTGGAATGGCGGCGCCCCGGCCAACATCATCCTGCCGGTGATCGTATTGGCGCTGGGGCCCATCGCCGTCATCGCGCGCATCACGCGCGGCAGCATGGTCGAAGTGCTGCGCTCCAATTTCATCCGCACGGCACGCGCCAAGGGCCTTCCCACCTGGCGGATCATCACCCATCACGCGCTGCACGCGGGCCTGTTGCCGCTGGTGAGCTATCTCGGCCCGGCCATCGCCGACATCGTGAGCGGTTCGCTCGTCGTGGAACAGATTTTCGGGCTTCCCGGCATAGGGCGTTATTTCGTGCAAGCTGCCCTCAATCGCGATTACACGCTGGTGCTCGGTGTCACCATTTTCTATGCCACGCTCATCATCGTGCTGAACCTGGTTGCCGATCTGCTCTATGGCGTGCTCGATCCG
>DASYEG010000280.1:0-2031 GCA_036499145.1 Micropepsaceae bacterium
TGATGTTGTCGGTGGTGAAATGGCCGTTGCCCAGATCGACCGCGATACCGTGAGTCGGCAGCACGCGCCCATCCGTGGGGCGCGCGATCGTCACGCCGGAATTGGCCATGTAATCGAGCCAGGTCGAATGGGTGGTGGGCAGGTGATAATCGTCGACGCTGTTCTCGACCATCAGCTTCCAATTGGCCGCGACGTCATATTCCTGCGCGCCCGCCACGATCTCCATCTGTGCCGACGGCGATTGGTCGATGACGAGATCGATATACTCCGTGGCGCGGCCCAGATAATCGCGCAAGGAGGGCGCATCGGCGTCCAGATTGAGGAACCAGAAATCGCGATAGGATTCGAAGCGCGCAGGGCTGCGCAATCCCAGCGCCGATTTGTCGAACTCCCCGCGATAGGCTTCGGCTCCCGGCACATTGCCGAGCATCCCGTCATTGCGATAGGCCCAGCCATGATAGAGGCAGCGAAAGGCGCGTCTGGAACCCGCCGGTTCGGTGCAGACAATGGCGCCGCGATGGCGGCAGGTGTTGAGGAAGCAATGGATGTCGCCCTTCATATCGCGATTGAAGATCACCGGGCGGCCGGCCACCTTGCGCGTCACGAAATCATTGGGCTTCTTCAGTTCCGAGGCGTGACCGACATAGATCCAGCATTTGGTGAAGATCTTCGCCATCTCGTCGTTCAGGACCTGATCCGACACCAGCGCTTCGCGGTCCAGCAGGAAGCGCTGTTTGGCGGGATCATCGACGATGTAGCTGCGTGTCATGGACATTCCTCTAACCCGTGCGCGAGAGTAGCGTCCAGCCCTAACCGATGCTATGGGCGCAAGGCCCGTCCCACGGAAAGACCGCGATGCACGACATTGTCAAAGACAGCCATTGGCACGAACCCAAAGCGGGCGAGAACGCGGGCACCGGCACGTTCAGCCGCCCGAAGCTCCCCTATGACCGCTTCATGGAGACCGAGGGCGTGCCCGTCTATCGCGGCATCGGCGCGCGCTCGGTCAAGGATCTGCCCATGGCGCCGTGGAAACGGCTGGGTGGGCGCGGCACCTATATCCAGCTCTACGGGACCGAGGGCCTGTGGGGCATGTATGTGGTGGAGGTGCCCGGTGCGGGTGCGCTGAATGTCGAGCGCCATCTCTACGAGAAGATCGTGTTCGTGGTGGAGGGCCGCGGTTCGACCGAAGTCTGGCAAGAAGGCGAAACTAGGCGCCATGTCTTCGAGTGGCAGAAGGGCTCGCTGTTCACCATTCCGCTGAATGCGTTTCACCGCATCGTCAATGCGGGTTCTGCGCCGGCGCTGCTGCTCTGCGGCACTTCGGCGCCGAACGTGATGAACCTGATGGACAGCCCGGAGTTCGTGTTCGATTGCCCGCACGCATTCCGTTCGCGCTTTTCGGGCGCGGAGGATTATTTCAAGCCGCGCGATGACATCGAACCCGATCCGGTGCGCGGTCTTGCCATGCGGCGGACCAATTTCATTCCCGATGTGATTACGACCGAACTGCCGCTGGATAATCGCCGCTCGCCCGGCTATCGCCGCATGGAGCCGATGATGGCGGGCAATCGTTTCTATCAATTCATCGGCCAATACGAGACCGGGCGCTATTCCAAGGCGCATAAGCATATTTCGACCGCGGTGCTGATCTGCCTGAAGGGCAACGGTTACACCTACACCTGGCCGGAAAATCTGGGGCCGTCGCCGTGGCGCGATGGGAATGGCGATAAGGTGCTGCGTCAGGATTACGAATTCGGCGGCATCGTCAGTGCGGCGCCGATGTCGGGCGATTGGTTTCATCAGCATTTCGGTGTGGCAAAAGAAGGTTTGCGCGTGCTCGCCTGGCACGGGCCCAACAATCATCCGGCGTTGAAGGCGGGCCGTCCTGGCGAAGCGCTGAAGGACATCTGGGCCGTCGATCTGAACAAGGGCGGCAACGCGATCCCCTATCACATGGAAGACCCCGCGCTGCGTCAGGAATATGACGAGACCCTGGCGCGTTCAGGACTCGCCTCGCGCATGGAGCCG
>DASYEG010000281.1:0-11080 GCA_036499145.1 Micropepsaceae bacterium
CAGATGACGCGGTCGCGGCCCGACAAATCCACCGGCTCCGCCCGGCCCCCGACATGCATGTTGGAACGCGCCTCCCCCTCGGCCGGCACGCGGTTGATCGCACCAATCGCCACGCCATCGACAAGAATGATGCGCTTGTCGCCTTTGCGCACTTCTGGAACATAACGCTGCACGATCACCGGCTCGCGATAGAACTGCGTGAACATTTCCAGCAATGCTTTCAGGTTCTCGTCATCGGGCTTCAGCCGGAAGACTCCCGCGCCGCCATTGCCGTACAGCGGTTTCAGGATGATCTCCTTGTGCTGCAGGCGAAAGGCGCGGATCTCAACCGGGTCTGAGCTGATTAAGGTCGGCGGCATCACGTCCCTGAAATTGGTGACAAACAATTTTTCCGGCGCATTGCGCACATGGAAGGGATCGTTCACCACCAGCGTCGCCGGATGGATACGTTCCAGCAGATGCGTCGCGGTGATGTAGGCCATGTCGAAGGGCGGATCCTGGCGCATCAGCACCACATCGGCATCCGACAATTCGTAGCCGCGCGATTCCCCCAAACTGAAATGATCGCCACGTCGATCGCGCACCGTCAACGGCCGGACGCGGGTCACCAATCGGGTTTCGCGCAGAGAGAGTTCGCGCGGGCCATAATAGAGCAGCGCATGGCCGCGCGCCTGGGCTTCGAGCGCCAGCGCGAAGGTGGAATCGCCCACGATATCGATTCGTTCGATGGGATCCATCTGGATCGCGACGGTCAGGTTCATCGCCATGCTTTCAATTGAGCCGCCGCTTCAGCGCATGGAGCGCGAATGCCGCTTCGTTCGAGATGTTCTCGCCGGGACGCGCGAGCGCAAGACACGTCTCATAGGCGCCGCGCGCAGCCGACAGCGCGCCCAGCGATTCCTGCAAATGCGCCAATTCCAGCCACAAGATGCCGCGCCTCGGCGCGATCAACGTCATGCGCTTCAAAATCTCAATGGCGCGGGAGATGTCCCGGGCCTTAAGCGCCCGAGTCTTGATGTTGTTCTGCAGCCGCAGAAGCACATCGCTATCGCCCACGGGCGAAAGCGGATCGGGGAAATCCCGCCCGGGCTCTATGCCCCCACGTGTCTCCACGGCGAAAGAAAGTGCGCCGAATTGCGGAGCGTCCACCTGCTCGCTCTCGACCAGGGCGCCGCCATTGAACGGGTCGATCAAGGCTTCGCTGCCCTTGACCGTCACCTTGAGCAGAAAATGGCCGGGCGACAGAAGACCGCAGGCCTCCATGCCGCTGGCACGCGCCGCATGGATGTAGATGATGCCGAGTGCCACCGGCAGCCCGCGCCGTTTTTCGATGACGGCCATCAGGTCGGCGTTCTGCGGATCGTCGTAATGCTCGCGTTCGCCTTCATAGCCGCAATGATTGGCGATGATGGAGGAAAGCGCGCGCGCGGCGCTTTCGGCATGCCACGTGAACTGGGATTGCGCGCTCACTGCCTCGGCGAGTTCAGCCAGATGCGCGTGAAACGGTGCAAGCTTCTTCTCCGGACGGTCGAGAGCGGCCAGCATCAAACCGGCGGATGCGAGATCATAGGGTCCATCGCCCGCTTGGCCGAGCCGCCGCAGAAATTCTGCGGGCGCAACCGGCGCGGACGCCGAATCTGTGGATCCCGGCGTGTTCATCTCTCGGCTGAGGATGGGGGAAGCGCGGTGCGGATCGGATCGTCCTTCAGCACGACGTAATTCTCCACCCGTTTCGCGCCATTGAGCTTTTGCGCATGTTCGACCACCCGGTCCAGTTCCTCCTTATTCTGCGCGACACCCATCAGATAGACCACGCCATGCACCACATCGGTGGTGTAATTCACATCTTTGATGGTCTTGTCGGCCAAGAGGATGGTCGCGAGCCGCGTGCGCATGATGAGGTCGGACGGCCCGTCGAGCCAGCCCGAAATATCCGAGACCTCGATATCATTATCGACTTTGCGCACGCCATCGACACTCCAGGCGATGCGGGTCGCATCCAGCCGGATTTCTGGCGAATCGACGCGACCGGCCAGCAGCACGCGCCCCTCAACCACGGTCGTCGAGGTACGCAGGTAAAGACCGGGCGATTGCTGCGCCAAACGTCCGTCGAGAGTCGCCTTGATCACGGTGTCGTCGAGCGCATGGCCGATGGTGCGCTCCTGCCGCGCCGCGGAAACACCTGCGACCGTGCCGGTCGCCGCAACCCAGACGCATCCGGACAAGAGCGGGATCAATACCAATGGGGCGAGACGGATTAGAAAATACCGATGCGGGTTCATCGCAAACTCTCCTCAACTCACGCGCCGTCACGAATCCGGCCGCCACGCATCCTTCAGATGACGCGGCCAATGACGCGGCGTGACCAATATCGCGTCGAATCGCACGCCTTTGTGGCGTAAACTGGGTCGTGTGCCCAAGTAAAGCGCCGCCGCGCGCGCGATGCGTTGACGCTGGCGGGCGGTCACGGCCTCGACCGCGTCATTTTCAAGCCTGCGCGCTTTGACCTCTATGAAACAAATGACGCCCGATGGACTCATGGCGACCAGATCGAGTTCGCCGGCCCGCGTCTTCACGCGTTTGCCGATCACCCGATAGAATTTACAGGCAAGAAACAGGGCTGCAAACCGTTCGCTTCTTCGCCCATGGCTCTCGGCGGCTTTGCCGCGGTCAGGCCTCCTCGTCATCGTCCGCCCTGTTGAGACCTTTGAGCGCCAGCGCACGGGCATAGACGGCGCGCCGTCCGATGCCGGTGGCCTCGGCAATCAACGATGCGGCGGACTTGACCGGCATGAACCCAAGCGCCTCAGTCAACAGAGCATCGATGCGGGTCGAATCGGGGGCATCGGCTTCGGCGGGCGGACCCACGAGCAGCACGATTTCCCCCTTGGGCGGCGGACCGGCATAGTGGCTGGCGAGTTCGCCCAGCGTGCCGCGGCGGACCTCCTCATGCAGCTTGGTCAACTCGCGCGCCACGGCAGCATCGCGTGAACCCAGGATTTCGGTCATGTCGGCGAGCGATTCCCCCAGACGTTGAGCGGATTCGTAAAAGACTAGAGTCGCGGAAATGGCCTTCAGTCCTGCGATGCGGCTACGCCGTTCCCCGGCTTTTGAAGGCAGGAACCCGGCAAAAAAGAACCGATCGGTCGCTAGTCCCGCACAGACCAGACCGGCAAGCACGGCGGAGGCTCCCGGAATCGGAAAAACCGGCAATTCCTCCTCCAAAGCCTCGCGGACCAATTTATGGCCGGGATCGGATATCAGAGGCGTGCCCGCATCGCTGACCAGCGCCAGCCGCGCGCCGGTCCGCAGCTTCGACAACAATTTCGGACGCATCGAAGCGGCATTATGATCGTTGTACACAAAGAGAGGGCGGCTGATGCCATAAAGCGAGAGCAGGCGGGATGTGACGCGGGTGTCTTCCGCCACAATCGCATCGCAATGTTTCAGCACAGTCAGCGCTCTCAGCGTGATATCGGCCGCGTTGCCGATTGGAGTTGCCGTTATATAGAGGCCAGGAGCAAGGACGGGCGCGATGGACGTTTCCCACGATTCCCCGGTGCCCGAGGGATGGGATTTACCCTTTCCTGTCTCGCGCTTAGGGTCGCGGTTCGATTCTTCGGGGGCGCCTGCGTCCGCATGGGAATGAGTCGGTGGCGCCACGAAGGGAGCAGCCGGGGATGAATGTTTTCGCGTGTTTTTCCGGTGACGTGCCAAATCCGGCCGGTCCTCTCAAGGCCATTACTCGGCTGCGCGAATCGCGCGGCAAAGTGTGCGCGATTGCATGCACGGTTGCGATAGGGGCGCTGCTTGCCGGTTGCCAGACCATGAAGCCGGTGGCCGCACCGCCGCCGCCGCCTCCCCCCCCTCCGATGCGCATGGTGATGGCCCCGCCACCGCCCCCGCCATCGCGTATGGAGCAACCCAATTTCTACCGTTTGCGCAATTCGCCGTCCGGTGTGGTCCCCGCTCGCGTGGCACTCTTGCTTCCCCTTTCAGGGGGGACGGCCGAAACCCGCGCGGTCGCCGAGGCGCTGGAGAAAGCCGCGGAAATGGCGGTGTTCGATTCCAAGAACACCGACATCCTGTTGATGCCGCGCGACGATGGCGGGACCCCGGCGAAAGCCGCCGCGGCGGCCACCAAAGCCATCAATGACGGGGCGGAGATCATCATTGGCCCGCTGTTCGCGGCATTGGTGACGGCGGTGACCCCCGTTGCCCGCGCCAACCACGTTCCGGTGATTGCGCTTTCAAGCGACCGCTCGGTCGGCGGCAATGGGGTCTATCTCTTGAGCTTCCAGCCGGAAACCGAGGTCAATCGCATCATTTCCTACGCGGTCAGGACCGGCCACAGCCGCTTTGCCGCAATGATCCCCAAAAACGCCTATGGCGAAAAGGTCGAAGCGGCCTTTCGCGATTCGGTGACGCGTGCAGGCGCGAATGTTGCGGACGTGGAGGCTTTCGACGAAAGACCGCAGGTGGTTGGGCCTCCGGCCAAGGCTGCCGCGCAATCGGGCGCCGACGCGATCCTGATTGCCGATGGGGGCGCCATGCTCCAGGCCATCGGCCCGGCGCTCGCACTCAACGGCGCTACCAGCCGCACCATGCAGTTCCTGGGCACGGGGCTGTGGGACGATGCGTCCATCGCGCGCGAACCGGTGCTTGCCAACGGCAGATTCGCCGCCCCACCGCCGGAATCCTTCCGCAGTTTCGCCGCGCATTACCGAGAAATCTATGAGGCCGCACCACCGCGCATCGCGACCCTGTCTTATGATGCACTGTCGCTCGTCGCGTTGTTAACCCGGGGCCGGCCCTATCAGCGCTTCACGGATGCGGCCCTGACCGACCCGAATGGGTTCTCCGGCGTGGACGGCATTTTCCGCTTCCGCGCCGATGGTTCGGCCGAGCGTGGGCTTGCCATCCTCCAGGTGTCGCAGGGCGGTTTTTCCGTGATCGACCCGGCGCCAAAATCCTTTCCGCAGCCTGGGTTTTAGGCGAACTGGGGTTCGAGAGCCTCGGCCAATTTCCCAATGATGCCGTTCAGCACCAGGCGTCCTCTGGGAGTCGCCTTGAGGCGGCCCTCGTCCAGCGCGATGAGTCCAGCCCCCTGTAGCGCCTCAAGACGCACTGGCGAAGGCTCGACATTCCAGCGGGCACGGTAGGAGGCGATGTCCAATCCTTCGGTCAACCGAACAGACATCAGCAAATGCTCTTGGGCCGCTTCGTTATTGTTCACATCCGTCATGACAAAACTCGAGCCCCGGCGTTCGACCTCCTCCAGCCAGCGTTCCGGCAGGCGTTCGGCAATTGTCGCCAAACGTCGTTCGGAGAGCGTTAGCCGGCCATGGGCCCCGGGACCGGTGCCCACATAATCGCCGTAACGCCAATAGGTTAGGTTATGCCGGCTTTCCGCTCCCCTCTGCGCATGATTGGAGATTTCATAGGCAGGAAGCCCCGCTTTATCGCAAATCTCCTGGGTCAGCTCATAGAGTTCCGCGGCGCGGTCCTCGTCCGGAACAATCAGTTTGCCCTGCCGCGCGAGCGTGGCATAGGCGGTACCTTGTTCGATTGTCAGTTGGTAAAGCGATAGATGTTCGGTTCCGAAGGAAAGTGCCTCTTTCAGCTCCAACGCCCATGCCGCATGATCGTGCTCGGGCCGCGCATAGATCAGATCGAAGCTCACGCGCGGGAAGATCTTCAAACCTAGCCGGATCGCGCGCCGCGCTTCTTCCACGCCATGCAGCCGCCCGAGGCCCTTGAGCGCCGTCTCATCCAGGGCCTGAACACCGATGGAGACGCGATTCACCCCAGCGGCACGATAATCCGCAAAGCGGCTCTGCTCGACGCTGTTGGGATTGGCTTCGAGCGTGACCTCGGCGTCAGGCGTCACCCGCCAGAACTGCGCGATCGCGTCGAGGACCGCGCCTACCGCGACACCGCCCATCAGCGAGGGTGTGCCGCCCCCGAAGAAAATACTTGTCACTTCCGGACGGTTGCTGCCTTGCAACGCTGCCGCTGCCCGAAGTTCGCTCGCGACGGCACGCGCCCAGCGCATCTCGTCATAACGCTCGCGGACATGGGAGTTGAAGTCGCAATAAGGGCATTTGGCGGCACAGAACGGCCAGTGCACATAGATGCCGAAGGCGTTCATTGTTCCGTATCCGGAGCAACCGCCCCGGCGACGAATTTCGCAAAGGCGCGCGCACGATGCGACATCGCGTGCTTTGCCGAGGGGGCCATCTCGCCGAAAGTGAGGCGGTGACCTTCCGGAATGAAGATCGGATCGTAGCCGAAACCCTTGTCGCCGCGCGGCGGAAAAGCAAGGGCGCCGAACACACGTCCTTCGAAGATTTGCGTCACCGCGCCCGGTGCCGCAAGCGCCAGCGCACACACGAAATAGGCGCGCGCATCGTGCGTATCTTTCTCGCGCAGCTCGGTTTCCACGCGCCGCATGGCGAGGCGGAAATCCTTCTGCGGTCCTGCCCAGCGCGCAGAATAGATGCCAGGTGCGCCGTCGAGTGCCGCCACGCAGAGACCCGAATCGTCGGAGAGCGCCGGCAAGCCGCACGCACGCGTCGCCGCATCGGCTTTCAACGCGGCATTTTGCGCAAAACTCGTTCCGGTTTCTTCCGGCTCGGGAAGACCAAGCTCAGCCGCGCCCACCGTCTCGATGCCGAACGGCGCGATCAATGCCCTGATCTCCTTCACTTTGCCCGGATTGTGACTCGCAACCACGAGCCGGTCCCCGGACTTCAGCCGGATCACAGCTTCAAAGCCTGTTTTTGAAGATCCATCAATTCCGCGATGCCTTTGCGGGCGAGCCCCAGGAGCTGGCCGAACTCGGCCTCGCTGAAGGGCACGCCTTCGGCGGTGCCCTGGATTTCCACGATCCCGCCTGCACCGGTCAGAACAAAATTGGCATCGGTTCCGGCTGTGGAATCCTCGGCGTAATCGAGGTCGAGCACCGGGGTGTTTTCATAGATGCCGCAGGACACCGCCGCGACATGATCCTTGATCGCATGGCGCGCGATCAGCTTGGTTCCCGCCATAAAGCTGATGCACTGGTAGAGCGCAACAAATCCACCTGTGATGGAAGCGGTGCGCGTACCGCCATCGGCCTGGATGACATCGCAGTCGATGATGATTTGCCGCTCGCCCAAAAGCTCGAGCGCGGTGACCGCTCGCAAGGATCGTCCGATCAGGCGCTGGATCTCCTGTGTGCGGCCGGTCTGTTTGCCGGTCGCCGCTTCGCGCCGGGTCCGCTCGGAGGTGGCGCGCGGCAGCATTCCATATTCGGCGGTCACCCAGCCGCGGCCCGAACCGCGCAGAAAGGGAGGCGCCTGATTCTCCAGACTGGCGGTGCACAGCACGTGGGTATGCCCGAATTTGACCAGACATGAGCCTTCGGCGTGGCGGAGCACACCGGGTTCCAGGTTCACCTCGCGCATCTCGTCGTTGCGGCGGGCGGAGGGGCGGAGGGAGGGGCCCATGGAAGCTCTCTTGAAGTTGGGGGTCGCCACATTTACCTAGCGGCCATGACCTGTCAGTGCAAATGCGCGGCCGAAACCGCGAAAACAGGTTAGAACGGTCAAGAATTTAGCAGTTTCAACACGATGGAAGCCAGGACACCCAAGGCCATGGCCGGCGATTTTGTCGCAAGCGAACTTGGCAGCCGCCCGCGCGAGGTCTTTCGCCATCTGGTGGAGGCCTATCTGTCTTCCGGCGAGCCGGTCGGCTCGCGCACGCTGTCCCAGCGCCTGCCGCTGACGCTCTCGCCCGCGTCCATCCGCAACGTCATGGCCGATCTGGAAGGCATGGGCCTGCTCTATGCACCGCACACGAGCGCGGGCCGGGTTCCAACGGAGAAGGGTTTGCGCCTGTTCGTCGACGGCATGCTGCAGATTGGCGATCTTACTTCGGCGGAGCGGTCCTCTATCGAGGACCGTATCAAAGCCTCGGGGCGGCCGTTCGAGGATGTGCTGACCCAGGCAGCGAGTCTCCTGTCCGGCCTCTCGCGCTGCGCCGGCTTGCTGGTTGCGGCCAAGCAGGAGACCGCGCTCAAGCATATGGAATTTGTCGCGATTGGCCCCGGCAAGGCGCTGGCGATCCTGATTGGCGCAGACGGCAGCGTGGAGAACCGGGTAATCGATACGCCGTTGGGCCTCTTGCCCTCGGCCTTGACCGAGGCCGGGAACTATCTCTCAAGCAAGCTCCAGGGCCGTACGCTGGAATCGGCCAAGGCCGAGATTCTCAAGGAGATCGAGGAGGAACGTACGGAACTCGATGTGCTCACCGCGCGCATCGTGGCGGAAGGACTCGCGACCCTTTCCGCGCGCGCTCCCCGCGAGGGTGCCGATGCCGCGGGCGACCGGATCCTGATCGTCCGGGGAGCCTCGAACCTGCTGGACGACATCGAAGCCCAGGGCGATCTGGCGCGCGTCCGCACCTTGTTTGACGATATCGAGCGCAAGAACGACCTGATCGGGCTCCTGGAACTCGCCCGTCAAGGCGAAGGCGTCCACATTTTCATCGGCTCGGAAAATAAACTGTTTTCCTTGTCGGGCTCTTCGATCGTCGCTGCCCCCTATGCCGATTCCAAAGGCAAGGTGGTGGGAGTCATTGGGGTCATCGGCCCAACCCGTTTGAATTATGCTCGCATCATTCCCATGGTGGATTATACAGCGCGCGTAGTCGGCCGCCTTCTGGCATAGACGATAAGCGGGCCGACGCGTTAAGGAGGATCATGTCAGCGGAAAACGACAATCAGCCCTTGCCGGAGGACATCGGTCAGGAGACCCTGTCCGAGCAGGAGGCGGTTCACGGCGTCATCAACGCGCTGCGCGTCGAAGCCGACGCGCAGAAAGACCGCGCGCTTCGGGCCCTGGCCGAGGTGGAGAATGTCCGCAAGCGTCTCGAACGCGAGCGCGACGAGGCGCGCATCTATGCCGTCACGCGTTTCGCCCGCGATCTCTTGACGGTCGGTGACAATCTCTCCCGTGCGCTGGCCGCCGTTCCCGCCGATGTGCGCGCCCAAGCCGGTGATTCGCTGACGGCGGTGCTGGATGGCGTCGAAGCCACCGAACGCGAGCTGAAAGCCACGCTTACGCGCCATGGCGTGAAACCCATCGAGGCCGAAGGCGTGCGGTTCGACCCTCATCTGCATCAGGCAATCGCCGAGGTGCCGGCAGAAGGAGCCGAGCCCGGTACCGTCATGCACGTGGTGCAACCGGGTTACACGATTGCGGAACGCTTGCTCCGTCCGGCCATGGTGACGGTTGCCAAAGGTGCGCCTCGGCCCAATGGCGGCAACGGCGCCGGCAGCCAGATCGACTCCAAGATTTGATCTTTCGTGCTAGTTTGGCGGGCGAAATCCGAGGGCCATCCATGAATCCCATTATCCGCTTGGCGCGCCCCGGCTATATCACCGGCAGCGCCCAGGGCGCGTTTATGGTTGCCGTGCTGGAAGCCGTGCTCGGGGCCTCGTTGCAATATTTCAAGGTCCGGCGCGCCGGGCGTGTCATGCGCCGCGCATGAGCAGGATTCGTATTGCCGTTGCCGGGGCCTCGGGCCGCATGGGGCGGACGCTCATTCGCGGCCTCGCTGAAAATCCCGACATGACATTCGCCTTCGCGCTGGAACGGCCAGGTCATGCGTCGCTCGGCACGGATGCCGGCGTGCTCGCCGGGTTGCCACCCAATGGCATCGCCGTTACCGGCGACAGTCTCGCGGCACTGGCCGCCTGCGATGCGGTGCTCGATTTCACCGCGCCTTCGTCAAGCGTCGCCTTGTCCGAACTGGCCGCGCAAGCGCGCATCGTGCACGTCATCGGGACCACGGGTTTTTCCGACGGCGAATTGGGGCGTCTCAAGGCCGCCGCGCGTCATGCGGTCATCGTTAAATCGGGCAATATGAGCCTCGGGGTTAATCTCCTTGCGGCGCTGGTGCGCGAAGCAGCCCGGGCGCTTCCCGGCTACGACGTCGAAATTCTCGAGATGCATCATCGCATGAAGGTGGATGCGCCCTCAGGCACGGCGCTGCTTCTGGGCGAAGCTGCCGCGCAAGGCCGGGACATCGCGCTGAAAGATCGTGCGGTGCGAGTCCGCGACGGCCAGACCGGGATCCGCCCGGAAGGCGCCATTGGATTTGCGTCCCTGCGCGGTGGCACGATTGTCGGCGACCACATGGTCGTGCTGGCGGGGCCATCGGAGCGCATCGAGCTGACCCATCGCGCCGAAGATCGCATGATCTTCGCCAAGGGCGCGCTGGCCGCTGCGCGATGGGGACAGGGCAAGAAACCCGGACTTTATGCCATGAGCGACGTTCTGGGTCTTTCGCGCTAAAATAGCCTGGTCGCGCAGAGGAGTTCGTTCGTTTGCGGCTCACGATTTTCATCCTCGCGGCCCTAACCGTCCTCGCTGGCGGGGCCGCGTCTGCCGCAACACCGGAGGAGACTTCCGCGGCGTGCGCGGCCGACGATCCCGACGTCGCCATCCTTGCCTGCAGCGCCTTGATCGAATCAGGACGTGAATCGCCGGCCGATCTGTCGCGCGATTACAACAATCGTGGTGGCGCCTTCTCGGCCAAGGGCGATTATGACCACGCGATCCTGGATCTCGACGAAGCGGTGAAGCTCGACGCGCAGAATATCGGCGCCTTGATCAATCGCGGCAATTCCTATGGCGGCATTCGCCAATATGACCGCGCGCTCGAGGATTACAGCGCGGCGCTGAAGCTCGATGCCAATGATTCCCGCGCCTATGAGGCGCGCGGCGGCGTGTATGAAAAACTGGATCGGCCGGGAGACGCCTTGGCGGATTACGATACCGCCGTTCTATTGGATGCCCATAATATCGACGCGCTGATCAGCCGTGGCGTTCTTTACAGGAGCCAGGGAGAAGTCGAAGCGGGGATCGCCGATTTTACCGCCGCGATTGCTTTACACCCGGATTTCGCGACGGCGTTCGACAATCGCGGTTTTGCCTATGCGATCCAGCAACGCTACGAACACGCGCTGGCCGATTACGACGAGGCCGTCAGATTGAATCCTCATGCGATGGTTACGCTTTATCATCGCGGAGTT
>DASYEG010000282.1:0-3679 GCA_036499145.1 Micropepsaceae bacterium
CGCTGGTGGAGGCAGGCGGCAAGGGGCTTTTCGTGAAGGAGATCGAGGAGGCCCTGATCAATGGGGACGCCGACATCGCCGTTCATTCGATGAAGGATATGCCCGCGCTGCAGCCTCCCGGACTTTTCGTCGTAGCGGTGCTGCCGCGCGAAGACCCGCGCGATCTCTTCATCGCGCGTGACGGGGCACCGTTCGACAAGCTGGCCGAAGGCGCACGGCTGGGCACCAGCTCGGTCCGCCGCCAGGCGCAGGCCTTGAGATTGCGTCCCGACCTGAAGATCGTACCCTTGCGCGGCAATGTCGAAACCCGGCTTTTGAAGCTCGCGCGCGGCGAGGCCGATGCGATCATGCTGGCGCGCGCCGGCATGTCACGGCTGAAGCTGGCGCTCCCCGACAGCGAAATCCTGGAATCGGACCATTGGCTGCCCGCGCTTTGCCAGGGCGCCATCGGAATCGAGTGCCGCAACGACGATTCCACGACCGGTCAGCTCCTTGCCGCCATCGACGATGCGCCGTCTCATCTCGCGATCGCCTGCGAGCGCGGCTTTCTCGCGGGCCTCGATGGGTCCTGCCGCACACCTATCGCTGGTCTTGCCGAGATTGAAGACGGACGGCTCGCGTTTCGCGGTGAGGTCCTGAGCATGGACGGCCGGAACTCGTGGTCGGTATCGCGCGATATTGGTTTCGACAGCGGCATGGGAGAATATGCGCGCACGCAAGCCTACGCCGCCGGCCAGGATGCAGCCCGGGAAATCCGGGAGCGCGCAGGCACGGATCTTCCGCGTTTCTAGCGTGACGATGGTTTGGATGTGACGACGATATGCGCCTTCTGGTGACCCGGCCTCGCGACGATGCGCAAAGTTTCGCAGAATTCTTGCGCGCGCGCGGCCATGAGGCGGTCATAGCACCTATCATGGAGGTTCAATTTCCACCGGGTCCGCCGCTTGCGCTCGACGGCGTGCAGGGCGTGCTTGCGACGAGCGCTAATGGCGTGCGCGCCCTGTCGTTTCGCACCGCCCGGCGCGATCTGACGATCTACGCGGTGGGCCCGCAAACCGCGGAAGCCGCCCGGCAGTCGGGCTTCACCGTGGTCATCAGCGCCGATGGCAATGCCGCGGCTCTGGTCGAAACGGTCGCGCGCGAGGCCGATCCGGCAAAGGGTCCATTGCTTCACGCGGCGGGCGCGGAGACGGCAGGCCGTCTGCGCCAGGCGCTGCAAGCGCGCGGCTTTCGAGTCGAATCGGCCGTGCTGTACGAGGCGCTGCCGGTGACCAGGCTTCCCGCCGAAGCCCAAGACGCGTTGCGCAACAATATACTGGACGGTGTCCTGATATTCTCGCCACGCAGCGCGAAGACCTTCGCCACGTTGACCGGCGCCGCAGGTTTGTCGGCGCAATGTGCGGCGCTGATCGCCTTCTGCATCAGCGCTGCTACCGCCGAGGCGCTCGCGCCGCTGACCTTCGCGCGTGTCGTCATTGCCGGCACGCCCAATCAGGACGCCATCCTCGACCTCATCCCGGCCGAACCGGCGCGTTAATCTTGCGCCAGGGCGGGTGTCGCACCTATAGCGTAGGAGCCCTTGCGGGAAGATGGCCATGAGCGAGACGCAAAGCGCTTCCACTCCGCGCCCCGAGAGGGAAGGCCCATCGTCGGCTCCTTCACCTGCGCCGCAGCCGGGCGCCGCGGCGAAATCAGGGCGGGGGCGGCGATTTTCGGGATTTCTTGCGATCGCCGGGCTCATGCTGCTGGCGGGGGCGGCGACCCTCACGGTCGAGCGTCTTCGCTCGGATCATGTCCTGGCTACGAATCTCGCGGAAATTTCGCGCGACCTCGCGGCGCTGAAAAGCACTGTCGAGGCTCTGAACGCGCGCACCGGCGTGCTCGAACACTCCGCGTCCGAAGTCCAGGCGGCCGATACCCAGCTTGCCGGCCTGGCCATGCGGCTCAGTGTGTTGGAAGCGGATCTCGGAAGCGGCGCGGACCGCGATACGCTCGCCCAATTGCAGGACCGCATCGCGCGGCTGGAAAGCCGCAGCCCGGACGAGATGCTGAAAACTGCGGCCACAGCCTTGGCGCGCGCCAATCTCGCGCGCGCCGCGGAAGGAGACGCGCCGCTCAATGCGGAACTCGAGGCACTGCGAACCGTCGATCCCGACGATCCCGCTCTTGGTCCTCTGCAGGTGGCCGCGGATAATGGCGTGGCCACGCGCGCCACGCTGGCTGCCGCGTTTCCCGAAGCAGCCCGCGCGGCGCTCGATGCCGCGTACCGTGGCGAGGAAACCGGCAATTTTGTCCGCCGGCTGTGGGCGAGCATGCGGCGGCTCATCAGCGTGCGGCGGGTGGGCGATACCGCAGGGCTCACCACCGAGGATCGGCTGGCCCGCGCGCAAGCGGATTTGGACCGTGGCGGCCTAGTGGGGGCCGTCACGGAAGTGCGCGGCGTCGGCGGCGCTGCGGCCGGGGCGCTCGCTCCCTGGCTCAAGACCGCCGAGGCGCGGATCACGCAGGATCGCGCCGTGGCCGAGATGAATGCGCGCATTGTTGAAACCTTGGCGGCGCCGCGCCCATGATGCGCCTTCTTTTCATCCTGATCATAGCGGGCGTGGCGGCGCTGGCCGCTGCCTGGGTCGCGGACCATGATGCGGTTCTGACCCTGACGGTCGCGGATTACGAAATTCGCACCACCGCCGCTGTGGCCGTCGTGATCCTGCTGGTCTGTTTTTTCGTGCTCCGGGTTGCGTTGCGCATTCTGTTCGCAGTCCTCAAGGGCCTGGCGATGGCAGGCGGACAACTTTCCCGGAACCACAGGAACGCAACCGGGGTGTCGCGTGCGAGCACCGATGCCAAGATCCCGCTGCCACGGGAGCAGCCCTCTTAGAGCGGAACTGTTCTTGCCGCACCGGCGCGGCTGCTATAACTCGTTTCCGTCTCCCGTGGCCTCAGATTCGGTGTCCGCAGCGCTATGAACATCCATGAATATCAAGCGAAGGAAGTCCTGCGCGGTTTTGGGGCGCCGACCCCAAAGGGACGCGCCGCCTTTAGCGTCGAGGAAGCCGTAGCCGCGGCCCAGGATCTGGGCGGCCCGGTCTGGGTTGTCAAAGCGCAAATCCATGCCGGCGGACGCGGCAAGGGGGGCGGCGTCAAGGTCGTGCGCTCGGTCGAGGACGTGAAGCGCGAAGCGGCGCGGATGCTGGGCATGACACTCGTCACCCATCAGACCGGACCGCAGGGGCGCGTCGTGCGCCGTCTCTACATCGAAGACGGCTCCGACATCGCCCGCGAGCTTTATCTGTCGGCGCTGGTGGATCGCGAAGCCTCGCGCGTCGCCTTCATCGCCTCGACCGAAGGCGGCATGGACATCGAAGAGGTGGCCAAGCACGCGCCGGAAAAAATCCAGACCTTCCATGTCGATCCCGCCGCAGGGCTCAGCGCGCACACCGGGCGGTCCATTGCCGCGGCGCTGAAGCTTGAAGCCGATCAAGCCAAGCAGGCGGGAGCCGTGATCGAAAGCCTCTACAAAGCCTTCATCGCGAAGGACATGAGCCTGCTCGAAATCAATCCGCTGGTGGTGACGAAATCCGGGCAGGTGATCTGCCTCGATGCCAAGGTCAATTTCGACGACAACGCGCTCTATCGCCACAAGGACGTGCAGGCGATGCGCGATCCTGACGAGGAAGAT
>DASYEG010000283.1:0-23831 GCA_036499145.1 Micropepsaceae bacterium
TAAGGGCGCAGCAATCACGTCATGGCCAACTTTGATCATTCCGGTTCCCGTTCCGGCTTCGGCGCGCAGCGGGCGACAGTAAAATGGTTTAACGCGACTAAGGGTTTTGGCTTCGTAACCCTGGATGATGGATCGGATGCATTCTGTCACGCATCGGCCTTGGTGAATCTTCCGAGTGCGGAACTGCCGCAGGGCGCGACGGTGTATTGCGAGGTGGCGCAGGGCCAGCGTGGGATGCAGGTCACCAGCGTGCACAGCGTGGATCTTTCCACCGCAGAGGCACAGCCGTCACGCGGCCCCGGCGGGCCGCGGCCGCAACGTGGCCCACGCGAATCCGGTGCGGGTGGCGCTATGGGCGATGGCCATGTGAAGTTCTTCAACGAGCAGAAGGGATTTGGCTTCGTAGTACCGGAATCGGGAGGCACCGATGTCTATGTTCACGCAAGCGCGCTCCGCCGCTCGGGTGTTCCGACACTGATGCCGGAACAGCGGGTACGCTTTTCGACCCGCCAGGGCATGAAGGGCGTCGAAGTCGATCGCATTGAATTGGCATAACCACCGCGGATCGCGTTGCGAGCGCCTATCGCTCCCGCACGGTGCCGGTCTTGTCCACCACGACATCCCCTGCCTTCATCACCCAGCGCACATTGTTGGGCACGACGGAAATGTCGGCGAGCGGATCGCCTTCAACCGCAACCATATCGGCGAGATAACCGGGCGCGACCGCGCCCAGACTTTTCTCCATTCCCAGCATCTCTGCGGGCAGGATGGTTGCCGACTGCAGCGCCTGTTCATTGGACATGCCCAGTTTCACGAACCAGGAAAGCTCCTGCATGTTCGTCCCGAATGCGGTGTAGACAGCGTCGGACCCGACAAGAATGCGGGCGCCGGCACGGTACGCCTTTTGCGCCGTCACGAAATTGCGCTGAATGAAATTGCGCAAATTCTCCTTTGTCTCGGGCGTGAATTTGTACACGTCGTCGGCACGATCGAGATAATGCTGATTGTGATTGATCGTGGGCACGTACCACATCTTGTTCCGCACCAGCGCGGCGATGGTCGCATCGTCCATGTCGGTGGCATGTTCCAGCGTATCGGCGCCGGCGCGGATCGCGTCGCGTGCCGCCGCAGGGCCGTAGGAATGAACGGCGACTTTGCGCCCTGCCGCATGTGCCGTGTCGATGATCGCTTTCATCTCGTCATAGGAGACGGTCTGCTCGCCCGTAAGATCGTCGGCGATGCCGGTGGACGCGTAGATCTTGATCCAATCGACGCCGGACGCGAGCAAGGATTTTGTCAGCTTCACGGCTTCCGCGACAGGATCGGTCACGCCGGGGTGGCGATACGTCATGTAACGGATGCCCGCACCGGAGACGAACATCCGCGGGCCGATCACCGCGCCCCGATTGATGAGATCGCGAAGCGCAAGATCGGCACCATCGAGACCGTTGAGATCGCGCACGGTCGTGACGCCCGCCTCCAGCGTCTTGCGTGCGTTCTCCTGCGCAAGGAAAACCGTCACCGCGACGTGGCGCGGCGGCTGGTGCAGCGGAGTCGCGCCGGTCGAACGGTCCCAATAAAACGTCATGTGGGTGTGCGAATCGATCAGACCGGGAAGGCCTGTATAGCGGGACAGATCGACGGTCTCCGCGCCGGACGGAATGGTGCCGTTTGCGGTGACGCTTTGGATTTTGCCGTCCTGCACCGCGACGACCGCATTGGCGAGCGCCCGGTGACCATCCCACAATTTTCCGAATCGGACCCATTTGGTCGCGGCTTGCGCATCGAGAGAAGCGCAGAGCAGCAGGGCGAGCACCATCGTACCAAGCCGAAACTTCAGGCGCATGGGAACACCGCTATCGCTGATCGGACCGCCGCTCGCCGGCACTTCCTTCTTGCCCTTCGCGCAGTTCCTCGGCCTGCTTGTCGGCTTCGGCGAGCGTGCTCACGCATTGCGCATAGAGGGGCGTGTCAATTTCCGCTCCGAAAGAAAGACAGCGATCATGATAACCGATCATCGCGTTTTGCGTGATCGTTTCCATGGCCTTGGCGATATCATAATTGGGGTCTCCGGGCCCATCATTGGCGCACCCCGCCAAAACCAACGCGAAAAACCAAGGCTTTCGCATTTCCCCCTCCTAAAACCTGCAACTCCGTTTCGTGTCATTCCCTCGGGCACGTCCAGTCTCTGCCCTATCCACTACTCCGCCGCGCCGCCTGCAACGACACGGCGTTTCGGGTCGGTGACGGCGCCACGCAGGTCCTCCGGATCGCCTTCCACCGCCTGCAGCCTTTCGCGCACTTCGGCGGCTTCCTTTTGCCGGTTCCACATCGCGGCATAAGCTCCGCCGCGCGCGATAAGCTCCCCGTGCCGGCCACGTTCCACGATCTGGCCGCGGTCGAGCACCAGGATTTCGTCCGCATCGATGATCGTGGAAAGCCGGTGCGCGATGACAAGCGTGGTGCGGTTCTTCGACACCAGTTTCAGCGAAGACTGGATTTCGCGTTCGGTATGGGTATCGAGCGCCGAGGTCGCCTCATCCAGCAACAGGATGGGCGGGTTCTTCAGCAGCGTGCGCGCGATGGCGACGCGCTGCTTTTCACCGCCTGAGAGCTTCAATCCGCGTTCGCCGACCATGCTGTCATAGCCTGTCGGAAGTTCGCGGATGATAGGATCGATCTGGGCAAGCCGCGCGGCTTCCAGAATGTCGGGTTCGTTCGCGCCGATGCGCCCATAGGCGATATTGTAGCGGATGGTATCGTTGAAAAGGACGGTATCCTGCGGAACGATGCCGATGGCCGCGCGCAAGGACGCCTGCGTCACGTCGCGTATATCCTGACCGTCGATGGTCACGCTTCCCGATTGGATGTCGTAGAAGCGATAGAGAATGCGCGAGATGGTGGATTTTCCCGCACCCGTAGGACCCACCACCGCCACCGTCTTTCCCGCGGGCACACGAAACGAAACGCCTTTCAGGATGATGCGATCGGGTTCATAAGCGAAGACCACATTGTCGAACGCAATGTCGCCATGGGCGATGGCGAGAGGCTGCGCTCCTTCTCTGTCCTGGATTTCCTGCGGCCGGCGCAGCAGGTTGAACATCGTCTCCATGTCGATGAGACCCTGGCTGATGTCACGATAGACCGTGCCGAGCAAATTCAGCGGAATGAACAACTGAATCAGCAGGGAATTGACCATCACCAGGTCACCGACCTTCATACTGCCATTCTTCACGCCGATGGCCGCCAGGATCATCAAGGCGACAACGCCGGAGGCCGCGATCACGCGCTGGCCGGTATTGAGCATGGAAAGCGATATCTGGGTGACGATGGACGCGTCGGAATATTTCGTCATCGCGGCGTCGAAGCGTTTTTCCTCATGCAGTTCCGCACCAAAATATTTGACGGTTTCGTAATTCAGAAGAGAATCCACCGCCTTGCTGTTCGCTTCATTGTCCGAATCGTTCATTACCCGGCGCGTCTGGATTCGCCGCCGCGTCACCGCGAAGGTGAAATAGGCGTAGATGAGGATCATTGCGACCGTCGCCGTCGTGAACCAGGCATTGAACTGGGCCCACAGATACAGGCAGATCAAGATAAGCTGCAGGCCCGTCGGGAAGATGTTGAAGATCGCGAGCGTCAGCAGCCGGTCGACCGCCTTGGTGCCGCGATCGATGATGCGCGACAGTCCGCCGGTGTGGCGCTGCAGATGAAATCTTAGACTGAGCGCGTGCAGATGATGAAACGTCTCCACCGCCATCACGCGCAGCGCGTGATAGCAAGGTCTCGCGAAAATCCCGTCGCGGATCTGCGCCACGGCCTGGCTCATGATCCAGGCGACCCCATAGCTGACGATGAAGGCAATCGGCACGAACAGGGCGATGTCT
The DNA here is from genome assembly GCA_036499145.1 of Micropepsaceae bacterium. Taxonomy (GTDB): domain Bacteria; phylum Pseudomonadota; class Alphaproteobacteria; order Micropepsales; family Micropepsaceae; genus CAIYRG01. The sequence goes on from DASYEG010000283.1 coordinate 3,888, forward strand.
TCCGGACGGCCCTGCAGACCGTCGACCACACGGCCCAGGAAGATCGGGGTGGCGACGGTCACAATCGGCGTCAGCACGAGAAAGATCAGCGAGACGGCGACACGCCATTTCAGGTCTGGCCGCCCGGGCGGCCAGAGATAGGGCATGAGCTCCAACAAGGGCTGCAAGCTCGGGGGGGCATTGCCGGCACCGCTCCCGCCTTTTAGAGACCGGCCGCCATAACCGTAAGATGACATGGGTTTTGCGCTTCTCCCGAGGCCCGGCCTCTTGGAACCACAGGCCGTCGCCGTGGTTTAGCTTTAGTGGCCTGCGCCTTCGGCATCAATTGCTAAAGAGTTCAGCCGTCATAATTTGAGCGAATCCAGCATTTAAGAGTAATGTATGAACAGAATGCCATCCTCGTTAACACCCGCCCGTCCCACCATTTGCGTTTTCTGCGGTTCCTCTCATGGAGCCAATCCCGTCTACACGGAGGCGGCGCGCCGATTCGGCACGCTGATGGTCGAGGAAGGTTTCGATCTCGTCTTCGGCGGTGGCGGTGTCGGGCTCATGGGAGAAACCGCGTTGGCCGTCTCCAAAGCGGGCGGCAAGATCCTGGGCATCATTCCCAGCTTCCTGCGTCATGTCGAACCGCCGCTGCGGGTCGCCTCGGAAATCGTCGTCACCGAAAGCATGAACGAACGCAAAGCGCGCATGTTCGAGGCTGCCGACGGATTTGCCGTGCTGCCTGGCGGGTTGGGGACGCTGGATGAATTCGCCGAAGCCTTCACGGGCGCGCAATTGCGCCTGCACGCCAAACCCATCGTGCTCGTCAATATCCAGAATTACTTCGCGCCCCTGGTGAGGCTGATCGATCATTTCGTGACGGAAGGATTTGCCGGCCCCGGCGTGAAAGATCTGTTCCAACTCGCGCCCACGGTCGAAGACGCGATCGCGATTTTCGCCGCCCATGAGGCCAAGACGATCAAGCAACCGGCGGAATGATCACGCCGGAGCCCCGGTCCGGTAGAGCTTGTAGCAGATCGAATCGGACAGCGCCTCGAACGACGCGTCCACGATATTCTCCGATACACCGACCGTGGACCAGCGATGGCCATGGCCGTCGGCGCTTTCGATCATGACGCGCGTGACGGCCTCCGTGCCGCCCGTGAGGATGCGGACCTTGTAATCGACCAGCCGCAAATCCTGCAGATAGGACGAGTAATGGCCGAGATCCTTGCGCAGCGCGGAATCGAGCGCGTTCACCGGGCCGTTGCCGGTGCCGACATTGTGCAGGCTTTCGCCCCTGACATTCAGTCTCACCACCGCTTCGGACATCGTGACCAGCTCGCCCAGCGCGTTGTGCCGGCGCTCCACTATCACGCGGAACGAATCGACCTGGAAATAATTGGGCACCTGCCCCAGCGCGCGGCGCGCGAGCAGCTCGAAGGAGGCCTCCGCGCCGTCATAGGCATAACCTAGGAATTCGCGCGCCTTGACGTCTTCCAAAAGACGTCCGATCCGCTTGTCGTCCGGCGAAACCTCGATCCCCGCAAGGACGAGGCGCGCCATGATGTTGGAGCGCCCCGCCTGATCCGACACCAGGATGTGCCGCTGATTGCCCACGCTTTCGGGCGTCACATGCTCATAGGTCTTGGGATTTTTCTGCACCGCGGAGACATGCAGGCCGCCCTTATGCGCGAACGCCGACGGTCCCACATAGGCGGCGTGACGATTGGGCGCGCGATTGAGGATTTCATCCAGCAGACGCGACGTGGGGGTCAGCCGCGTCAGCGCCTCGGCCGTCACATTGGTTTGGAATTGCGACGCATAGGGTTCCTTCAGCATCAGATTCGCCAGGATCGAACAGAGATTGGCGTTGCCGCAACGCTCGCCGAGCCCGTTCAACGTGCCCTGGATTTGCCGCGCGCCCCCGCGCAGCGCGGCCAGGCTCACCGCCACGGCTTGTTCGGTATCGTTGTGCGCGTGCACCCCGAAATTGGCGCCGGGCAGCCGCGATTTCACCTCCGAGACGATGGCGTAAGCATCTTCGGGAAGCGTCCCACCATTGGTGTCGCAAAGGACAAGCCAGCGCGCGCCGGCATCGAACGCCGCGCGAAGGGCCGCGAAGGCATAATCGGGATTGGCCTTGTAGCCGTCGAAGAAATGCTCGGCGTCGAACAGAGCTTCGCGCTTCTTCGCCACCAACGCCGCGATGGATTGCGCGATATTGTCGAGATTTTCTTGGCGAGGGATTTCGAGGGCGACATCGACCTGGAAATCCCAGCTCTTGCCGACAATGCAAATCGCTTGCGCCTTCGTGGACAGAAGTGCGGCGAGTCCCGGATCATTGTCCGCACTGCGCCCGGAACGCTTGGTCATGCCGAAGGCGGTGAACCGCGCCTGGGCAAGCGCCGGTGGATCGTTGAAGAACGCGGTGTCGGTCGGGTTCGCGCCGGGCCAGCCGCCTTCGACATAGTCGATGCCAAGGCTATCCAGTGCGAGCGCAATGGTGCGCTTGTCCTCGACGGAGAAATCGACGCCTTGCGTCTGCGCGCCATCGCGCAGCGTGGTGTCGAACAGGTAGACGCGTTCCCGACTCATCGCTTCACTTCCCAGGTCGTGCCTGTGGGGCCATCTTTGAGCACGATGCCTTTGGCGAGCAGCTCATCGCGGATGCGGTCGGATTCTTTGAAGTTCTTTGCCTTCCGCGCTTCGTTGCGCGCAGCGATTAATTCTTGAATGTAATCTGGCTTCGGATCAACTTTCACCGTCTCATCAATAAGCTGCAAAGTGACCCCTAATCGATCAATAAACGCCTTAATGTTTCGCTTCTGAAGTTCAACTCCGATCTGATTTTGAAACTCAGTGTCATTGTTGAGGTACGCTGTCTTTAAAGAGTCGCCCAGATCGTAGTTCTCGAACAATTTCTCATGGGTGAGAGGACCTGCTGAGCTAACGCCTTGGATATAAGCTGCGGCTTTCTGCATATCTATCAAACCGAGAAAGCGAAGATTTTTATAGAGGCTCGTCGCGCTTTCAAGATCACCTCTTGCTGCTGCCGAATGCTGGGTCCGTAATGCGGTCAATGCTTCAGGCAAGTTGAGATCGTCCAAGAGCGCACTTACGAAATCCGGAGTTGGTACATTCCCGACCTCTCGTTCCTTGATCTGCGCGCGAGATATGAAGCCTCTAATTACTCCAACCCAAGTGGCCAATTCCCGTTTCGCCTCTGCAAGAGACTCAGACGTCCAATTGATTGGCTGCCTATAATGCGAACGGAGCATCGCTAATCTGATCACTGAACCGCTCCACGCGGTGCTGGCCCACCCGCGCATCAACTCCCGAATCGTCACGAAATTGCCGAGCGACTTGGACATCTTCTCGCCTTCGACCTGAAGGAAGCCATTGTGCATCCACACCTTCGCGAGCGCATGTCCATGATGCGCGCCTTCGCTTTGCGCGATCTCATTCTCATGATGGGGAAACACCAGATCGATGCCGCCGCCATGAATGTCGAAAGTCTCGCCCAATAGACTCTCGCTCATCGCCGAGCATTCGATGTGCCAGCCCGGACGCCCGCGCCCCCAGGGCGAATCCCAGCCCGGCTGTTCCGGCGTGGACGGCTTCCACAGCACGAAATCCATCGGGCTTTTCTTATAGGGCGCCACCTCAACGCGGGCGCCCGCCATCATCTCATCCAGCGAACGGCGCGCGAGCTTGCCGTAATCGGGCTTGGACGACACGTCATAGAGCACATGCCCTTCGGCGGCGTAGGCGTGCCCTGCCGCGATCAACCGTTCATTCATCGCGATCATCGCCGCGATATGTTCGGTCGCGCGCGGCTGATGCGTCGGTGGCAGGCAACCCAATGCCGCAACATCATCCTGGAATTGCTGTACGGTTCGCGCGGTCAACTCGCTCCGCGCCGCCTCGACCGACAGGCCGCGCTCGCCCGCGATTTCGCTCGCGCGTGCGTTGATCTTATCGTCCACGTCCGTGATGTTACGGACATAGGTGACGTGCTCCGCCCCATAAAGATGGCGCAGCAGCCGGAACAGCACGTCGAACACGATGACCGGGCGCGCATTGCCGATATGGGCGAAATCATAGACCGTCGGTCCGCACACATACATTCGGACATTCTTCGCATCCAAGGGGACGAAATCTTCCTTGGTCCGGGTCAGCGTGTTGTAAAGCCGAAGATTCATGACAGCTTTCATAGCAACAAAGTTCGCCTCTCCCAACGCGTGAGCGAAGGAGAGAGCAGGAATGTCGGAAATTTCGGGCGAGGTGGAGTCTATATCTGCGGCATCAGCCGCGAATCGCGATAATCCGGAAGATGAAAGGTGCGCGCGTCTCCATGGCCGTTCCCTAGCAGCTTTGCTTGCGCCGGTCCATGGCTAGCGCGCATCGCGGAAGGCGTTGGTGATGGGATAGCGCCGGTCACGGCCGAAATTGCGCGTTGTCAGCTTCACCCCGGGCGCTGCCTGGCGGCGCTTATATTCGGCCACATAGAGCAATTGCTCTACGCGCCGCACAATCGCCGGATCGTACCCCTTGGCCACCACCTCCTCGAAGCTTTTTTCGCCTTCGACCAGAAGCTCCAGAATACTGTCCAGCACGTCATAGGGCGGCAGCGAATCCTCGTCCTTCTGATCGGCGCGCAGCTCTGCTGTCGGCGGCTTGTCGATCACGCGTTCGGGCATCATGCGCCCCTGTGGTCCCAGCGCGCCGTTGGGCCACGTCTGGTTGCGCCAGCGCGACAGTGCGAACACCTGGGTCTTGTAGAGGTCCTTCAGCACATTGTAGCCGCCCGCCATATCGCCATACAGCGTCGCATAGCCCACCGACATTTCGGACTTGTTGCCGGTGGTCAGCACCATGGGGCCGAATTTGTTGGAGATCGCCATCAGGATCACCCCCCGGATGCGCGCCTGAATGTTCTCCTCCGTCGCATCGGCCACGCGACCCGCAAAGATCGGCGCCAACGCCTCGCCAAAGGCGCGCATCGGCTCTTCGATAGGAACGATGTCGTAGGCGATGCCGAGCAATTTGGCGACGGCCGCGGCGTCCTCCAGACTGTCCTTCGAGGTGAAGCGCGAGGGCATCATCACCGCGCGCACACGCGAAGCGCCCAGCGCGTCCACCGCAACAGCCGCCGAAATCGCGGAATCGATGCCCCCCGAAAGCCCCAGCACGACACCGGGAAAGCGGTTCTTGTTCACATAGTCCTTCAGTCCCAGCACCATCGCGGAATAGAGCGCCATGTTCTGGTCCTGCATCTCCGCAAGCGGACCTTGCTCGCAGACCCAGCCCTCGCCTTCGCGCCGCCAGTGCGTGATGGAAAGAGCCTCCTCCCAGCTCGGCAATTGCACCGCGAGACTGCGGTCGGCATTCAGCACAAAGGAGCCGCCGTCGAACACCAGCTCATCCTGACCGCCGACCTGGTTCAGATAGGCCAGCGGTAAATTGCATTCGACGACGTGCGCGACGGTCACATTCAGCCGGTGATCGCGCTTCAGCGCATCGAAGGGCGAACCGTTCGGCACCAGCAAAATCTCGGTGCCGGTCTCGCACAGGCATTCGACGGGGTCTCCGCCCCAGATGTCCTCGCAGATGGGAACGCCGATCCGCACACCCCGGATATTGAACGGTCCCGGCATAGGCCCGGGCGCGAAGACACGCTTTTCGTCGAACACGCCATAATTGGGCAGATCGACCTTGAAGCTGGTGCCGGCAACCTTGCCCGCATCCAGATAGGCAACTGCGTTATAAAGCGCGCCGTCCTTGACCCAGGGCGTGCCGATCAGCACGGCCGGGCCGCTATCGGCGGTGTCTTTCGCGAGATTCTCCACCGCCTCCATGGCGTCGGTCTGAAAGGCGGGCTTCAGCACCAGATCCTCAGGCGGATAGCCGGTGATGAAAAGCTCGCTGAAAAGGATGAGATCGGCGCCGGCCGCCCGCGCCTTCTCCCGCGCGGCGCGGGCGCGCGCGAGATTGCCCGGAATGTCTCCCATCACGGGATTGAGTTGGGCAAGAGCGATGGCGAATGCGTTGGGAGCTTTGGCGTTCATGGGCGCTGTTTAGCGCCTTATCTTCGCAGGCAAAAGTGACGAGCGGCTCAAGCCGTGCGGCGAAGCGGGCTGCTCTTGGGCTTGAGGATTTCACCGCTGGGCACCAGCGCCTCTTCGATCAGAAGCGCGGTTTCGAGCGCGCGGCAGGCCTCTTCGGGGCGAACCAACGTGGAGGCGCCTGCGCGGGCCGCCGTCGCGAAGGCCGCGACCGATTCCCACAAGGGATCGCGCACTTCCATATTCTGCAGTTTACGCGAGGTTGTGTTGGTGACTTCGCGGGTGAGGAAGTCGATTTCGATCTCGCCGTCGGGATAGACCATCCGCATGAAGCGCCGGCGCGCATCGGCGGCACGGTTGGCCACCAGCTCGACCTCCGAGCCGTTCTCGAAAACGAGATTGGCGGTCACCTGATCCGTCAATGTCCCGCACAGAACGCGGCCCTCGGCACGCACCCCGGCGATCCCCCCCGGCACCAGCCGATGAATGAGGTCCAGATCGTGGATCATGAGATCGAGCACGACGCTGACATCGGTTCCGCGTCCAGTCCACGTTCCTTCGCGCACACATTCGATGGAGAGCGGCGCATCTTCGTAATCCAGCAAACCGCTTTTCGCGAAAACGAAACGTTCCTGATGGCCGACCGTCAAAACCAGCCCGCGCGCCGCGGCAAGTTCAATCAGCGCGTCGGCTTCTTCAACATCGGTGGCGATCGGCTTTTCCACCATCACATGCGCGCCCGCGTTCAGGAACGCCCTTACGATTTCCGCATGCGTGCTGGCCGGCGAGCAGACGCTGACGATATCGACCTTGCCCAAAAGCTCGCGCCAATCGGCGACCACGGGCACTTCGAGCTGGGTTTCGACAAAATGCCGGGCCTCCGCGCTGGGATCGGCCATCGCGTCAAGCTTAACGCCCTGCATGCGCAGATATTTGGCCGCGTGGTGACGTCCGAAGACTCCGGCCCCGACAATGGCGGCCCGCAAGACTCGCTGCTTGGAAAGCTGATGAATGGTCAAAAACGAACGCCCTGCTGCAAATGCGAATTCACCAAGAATCCAATGCCTGCAAAGGCACTTAGGCGCCACTCATAAAATGTTTCGCGATATTACGCCGTACCCGGACTTATCATTAAGCCACTCAATCCAAACGGAAATCTAAGAGATTACGGCCGTCTTAACGGGCGAAAATTGGCTCTTGCGTTCCTCGCGCAGATTTTCCGCCACCAGAAAGGCCAGGTCCAGCGCCTGGCTCGCATTGAGCCGCGGATCGCAATGGGTGTCGTATTGGCGCGCGAGATCGTCTTCCGAAATCTCCTGCGGGCCGCCCAGGCACTCCGTCACGTCCTTGCCGGTAAGCTCCAGATGGATGCCGCCCGCATGGGTGCCTTCGGCGCGGTGCACTTCGAAGAAGGTGCGTGTCTCCTTCATCACCCGGTCGAAGGGGCGTGTCTTGTAACCGGTCGAGGCCTTGATCGTGTTGCCGTGCATGGGATCGCAGGACCAGACGATCTTCTTGCCCTCGCGGGTGACAGAACGCAGCAGCTTGGGGAATTTCTCGCCGGCCTGGTCCGCGCCAAAGCGGCAGATGAGTGTCAGCCGCCCGGGAATATTCTCCGGATTCAGAATATCGATCAGCCGCAGAAGATCGTCCTCGCCAAGCGATGGCCCGCATTTCAGCCCGATGGGATTCTTGATCCCGCGGCAGAATTCGAGGTGCGCGCCATCGTGCTGACGCGTGCGGTCCCCGATCCAGAGCAGATGCGCGGAGGTGCAATACCAATCGCCGCTGGTGGAATCGATCCGCGTCAGCGCCTGCTCATAGCCCAGGAAAAGGGCTTCGTGGCTGGTATAGAAATCCGTCGTGCGCAATTGCGGCACAAGCTCGGGCGTGACACCGCAAGCCTCCATGAAGCCCAGCGCCTCGCCGATGCGCGCCGACAGCGCGCGGTAGCGTTCGCTCGCCGGCGAGCCGGCGATGAAATCGAGGGTCCAGCGGTGGACATTGTGCAAATCCGCATAACCGCCGGTGGCGAAGGCGCGCAGCAGATTCTGCGTCGCCGCCGATTGACCATAGGCCTGCAGCAACCGGTCGGGATCGGGCACCCGCCCCTTGGCGTCGAACTCGATGCTGTTGATGTTGTCGCCGCGATAGGACGGCAGCGTGACGCCTTTCTGGGTCTCGGTGTCTTCCGAGCGGGGTTTGGCGAACTGCCCCGCGATGCGCCCCACCTTCACCACCGGCATGGCGCCCGCAAACGTCAGCACCGCCGCCATCTGCAGGATCACGCGGAAGGTGTCGCGGATATTGTCGGGGTGGAATTCGGCGAAGCTTTCCGCGCAATCGCCGCCCTGGAGCAGGAAAGCCTTCCCGTCCGCCACCTGGCCCAAAGCCGCCCTCAGATTGCGGGCTTCCCCGGCGAACACCAGAGGCGGGTAGCTCTTGAGCCGCGCCTCGACGGCCGCGAGCGCCGCGGCGTCGGGATATTGCGGCACTTGTTTGATGGGCATCCCCCGCCAGGAGCTGGGGGTCCAGGGCTTTGCCACGAAGGCCTCCTTTGATTCAGGCTGGTGGATATAGGCGATGGCGGGGTACTTCGCCAGTCGGATTAATCATGACGTGCCTTGCATTAAGTACGTGCCGGTTCACGGATTTGGCCGGATATCCTCGCTCAGGCACATCCCTGGGGGCCAATTTATCCACAGCCCTCCGAGACTGGGGGCAGTTAAGCGGCCAATACCCCATCGGTCCAGGCGGCAAACGCGTCCAGCATCTCGTTTCGAACTTGGGCATCGTTGCGGCCGCTTTTCGCCCGGACATGGAAGGAATGATCCGCGTCCTTGAACAGTTTCAGATTGGCGAGACGGCCAAGCGATGCGCACAGCGGCTCAAGCTCCGCGAGCTCGGCCAGGGCATCGCGGGTCCCTTGCAGGAACAGCATTGGAATATGCACGTCGAACAGATGGTTGCCTCGGTCACGCGAGGGCTTACCCACCGGATGCAGAGGAAAGCCCAGAAAAGCGAGGCCTCGAACGCCGCTCAAGGGTGCGGCGGCTTGAGCCTGGGATGTCATGCGGCCACCGAAAGACTTGCCGCCCGCAAGCAACGGCACACCGGGCAAAAGGCGCCCGGCCTCGGCTACCGCCGCGCACGCGGTGGCTTGCGCCAATTTGGGGGCGTCGGGCCGCTTTCCTCCCGCTTCCATATAAGGGAATTGGTAGCGCAGAGAGGCGATATCGCGCTGGTCAAGGCCTTCGGCCATTGCGGCGAGGAAGGGATGCTCCATACCGGCGCCGGCACCATGGGCCAGCACATAGCAGGCGCGCGCAGCCTTCGGGATTTGCAGAAGACCAGAGACCCTACCTCCCTCTACAGCAAATGTAACGCGCTTGGCCTGCGCTTCATTCATGCCGACATCTTACCGCAAAGCTTGATTCCCCGCCCCCACAAGACCATCTAAGTCTGGCTCAGACCGCCATGCAGGAGATTTTCGATGTGCCGCAACATCCGCACGTTGTTCAATTTCGCGCCACCCGCGAGCGAAGGGGAAATCCGCGCCTCGGCGCTGCAGTTCGTGCGCAAGCTGAGTGGTTTCGCCGCGCCGTCCAAATCGAATGATGCAGCCTTCCAGCGCGCGGTGGACGAAATATCCGAAGTCGTTCATCGCCTGTTCGAATCGATGGAAACCAACAGCCCGCCGAAAAATCGCGAGATCGAGGCAGAGAAGGCCCGCGAGCGCGCAAAGCTGCGCTTCGCGTAGCTCCCGACTTATTGTCTCGAAGACTCCTGGTACAGATATCCACCCAGCCGATTGCACTCCAAATTCGGGCCCAGTGCTCCCCTTTGCAAACGATGCCGGTATCTTCATCATCATTCGGACGGTGAGCGCGTTGCCGTCTTGGTTCGCATCGTCACCAATTCCTCGGCCATTGTCGGATGAACCGCGACCGTCGCGTCGAATTGCGCCTTGGTCGCCCCCATCTTGAGTGCAATCGCAACAAGTTGGGCCATCTCGCCTGCATCCGGGCTGAAAACGTGGCAGCCGAGAACTTTGTCTGTTTTTGCATCCACTACGAGCTTCATCATGGAACGTTCGTGCCGGCCCGACAGCGTGTTTTTCAGCGGTCTGAAATTCGTCTTGTAGATGTCGATGGTGTGGCCGCGTTTCAGGGCTCGTTCCTCGCTCAGCCCGACGGTGCCAATTTCGGGGCGCGTGAACACCGCCGTTGCCACCAATTCATGATCCGGCGCGGAAGGCTTTTCCCCGAATACGGTCTCGACAAAACACATCGCTTCGTGAAGCGCCACGGGCGTCAATTCGAGACGCCCGGTCACATCTCCGATCGCATAAATGTTGGGAACCGCGGTCCGTGAATAACGGTCGACATCGATATGCCCCGAAGCAATCGTGGTGACTCCGGCCGCCTCCAGTCCCAGCCCCATGACATTGGGCCGGCGCCCAACCGCAAGCATCACCTGATCCGCGTCGATGATCTCGCCCGCTGTCGTCGTCGCGCGCAACGTCTTGCCCACGCGTTCGCAGGCCGCGAGCTTGGTGTCAAGCAGAAGGTGAATCCCCTTGTTGCGCATCGAAGCTTGCAGGCTATCGCGCAGATCCTCGTCGAAACCGCGCAGCACTTTTGGCCCGCGACAGACGAGCGTCACCTCCGCGCCGAGCCCGTGGAAGATGTGCGCGAATTCCATCGCGATATAGCCGCTGCCGACAATCACGATGGAACCGGGAAATTTTTCCAGGTGAAATGCTTCATTCGACGTGATGCAAAGCTCCGCGCCCACCATCTCGGTCTGCCGCGAAGGATACCCTCCGGTCGCGATGAGGATGGTTTGCGCGGTGACGTCACGAGCCGCCTTCTTCAAGTGAATGGTGTGCGTGTCCTTGAAAATCGCGCGATCCTCGAAGATCGCAGCGCCGGCATTTTCCAGCACGCTGCGATAGACCCCGGAGATGCGCGCGATGTCCTTGTCCTTGTTCGCGATCAGCGCTGGCCAGTCGAAGCGCGCACCGTCCATCGTCCAGCCGAAGCCGCGCGCGTCCTCGAATTCCTCCGCGAAGCTGCTCGCATAGACAAACAGCTTCTTGGGAACGCAGCCGCGCACGACGCAGGTGCCGCCGAAGCTGTCCTCTTCGGCGACCGCCACGCGCGCGCCCCTCTGCGCCGCGAGACGCCCCGCCCGGACGCCGCCGGACCCCGCCCCGATGACGAACAGATCGAAATCATAGGTGTCGGACGCCATGCATCCTTTCAGCATGCCCCGTGCGTGCGGGCAAGCTCAGCGTCGGGAAACACGCTGTCTGCGCTCGATAACGCGCACACCACCGGCGCCTGCGATGACGAGCGCCGAAGCCATATTCACGAACAGCCCATGTTCGACCACGCCCACAATGGCCGAGAGCGACGCGGCCAGAGCCTTCGCGTCGGCAATTTCACCAAACGGGCAATCGTAGATCACATTGCCGCTGTCGGTGTGGAAAGCCTGGCCGTCCTTTTTACGCAGCGCAGGCGACAAATTCGCGTAGCCCAGTTTTGCGGCGGCCGCAGAAATCCGGGCGCACGTCGAGCCGTGTCCGAAGGCAACGACCTCCACCGGCAGAGCAAAAGCGCCAAGCCGATCAACCAATTTGCTGTCATCCGCGATGACCACCATGCGCTTGGCCGAGGCCGCCACGATCTTTTCGCGCAATAGCGCCCCGCCCCCGCCCTTGATGAGATCGAGATTGCCATCGGCCTCGTCCGCGCCGTCGATCACGAGATCCAGTGTGCCCAGCGCGTCCAGTTCGGCCATCGCGATGCCAAGTTTGCGGCCCAATGCGGCGGTGCGTTCCGAGGTCGGCGTGCCGGTGATTTTCAACCCGGCGCGCATCCGTTCGGCCAGAAGCTCCAGGAACAACTCCGCCGTGGTGCCGGTCCCCAGCCCCAGTTTCATCCCGTCTTCGACAAACGCGAGCGCACGCGCCGCCGCCTCGCGTTTGAGCCGTTGCTGTTCGCCATCGTTCATGGCGGAACTAGAGACGAAACTCCAAAGCCTGTCGAGGCGAAAGGATGCCGTTCAGCGGCGCGGCTTACTCCACCGTCACCGATTTCGCCAGATTGCGCGGCTGATCGACATCGGTCCCCTTTGCCACGGCCGTGTGATAGGCGAGCAGCTGGATGGGGAGCGCATAAAGCAGCGGTGAGATGAGGGCATCGGTTTCCGGCACTTCGATGGTTGCCCAGGTACGGTCCGCACCCTGATCGAGGCCCTTGCGGTCGGAAATCAGCACCACCTTGCCGCCGCGCGCCATCACCTCCTGCATGTTAGAAATCGATTTCTCGAACAGCTCGTCATGGGGCGCGATCACAATCACCGGCACATTGCCATCGATCAGCGCGATGGGGCCGTGCTTCATCTCGCCGGAGGCATAGCCCTCGGCATGGATGTAGGAAATCTCCTTCAGCTTCAGCGCGCCTTCGAGTGCGGTCGGAAAATGCACGCCGCGTCCGAGATAGAGCACGTCCTGCGCCTTGGCGATCTCCAGGCCCAACGCTTCGATCTTCGCTTCCTGGGCTTGGACGAGCAGCGACACCATGTGCCGGGGAACTTCCAGCAACAGGCCGCAGAGGCGTTTTTCCTCGGCCTCATCGATGTGACCGCGGGCGCGCCCGGCAGCGATCGCAAGCGCAACCAACACAGCCAACTGGCAGGTGTAGGCCTTGGTCGAAGCAACGCCGATCTCCGGCCCGGCATAGGTGGGCCATACCATGTCGGCATCGCGTGCGATGGAGCTTTCCGGCACGTTGACGATCGCAGCGACCGTCTGGCCCGCGGCCTTGGCATCGCGCATGGCGGCCAGCGTGTCCGCCGTCTCACCCGACTGCGAGACGTAAAGGCACAGACCTCCCTCGGAATAAACCGGATTGCGGTAGCGCAACTCCGACGCCACATCGACATCCACCGGCATCCGCGCCAGTTTCTCGAACCAGTATTTTCCGACCATAGCGGCATAGAAGGCGGTGCCGCATGCCGAAATGGTCAGCCGTGGCGCATTGCGGAACAAGGCCGCGGCTTCGGGCGCAAGGTCCACCTTGGGCCCGGACGCATCGACGTAGCGCGCGATGGTATGGCCCACCACCTCAGGCTGTTCGTGGATTTCCTTGGCCATGAAATGACGCCGGTTGCCCTTGTCGACCATCGCGCCCGACGGCGGAATGATGTGGATCGGTCGGGCCACCCATTTGCCGGCGGAATCGTAGATCATGACATCGGCCCCGCGCACCACCGCCACGTCGCCGTCTTCCAGATAGGCAACACGGTTGGTGAAAGGCGCAAGCGAGAACGCATCCGAGCCGAGATAGGCTTCGGTCTGGCCGTAGCCGACCGCGAGCGGGCTGCCCCGGCGCGCGGCGATCAGCAGCCGTTCTTCCCCTTTGAAGATCATGACCATCGCGAACGCGCCTTCGAGTCGTTTGACAGCCGTCTTGGCGGCGGCTTCCGGCGACAGTCCCTCGTCCAGATATTGCGTGATCAGATGGACGGCGACCTCGGTATCGGTTTCGGATTCGAACCGATGTCCGGCGGCGCGCAATTCTTCCCTGAGCTCGCGGAAATTCTCGATGATGCCATTGTGCACCAGGGCCACGCGCGATGAGGCATGGGGATGGGCATTCAGCTCCGTCGCCGCCCCGTGGGTTGCCCAGCGCGTATGGCCGATGCCGGTGAAGCCCGGCAGCGGATTTTCCGCCAGCAACCCCACCAATTGATTCAGCTTGCCCGGGCTGCGGCGGCGATCGAGACGGCCCTGGTTCAGCGTCGCGACGCCGGCCGAATCATAACCGCGATATTCCAGACGCTTCAGTGCATCCACGATGAGCGGGGCCACATCGCGCGTTCCGGCAATGCCGATGATTCCACACATTCAGACGTTCCTATCTTTCTTGGCCATATCTTTCTTGGCCATATCTCTCTTGGCTTTGTTCCTGGCGCGGATTTGCACGGCACGGCCGGGCTTGGTTTCCTGACGTCCCCGGGCGACCGCCAGTGCGTTCGGTGCGACATTCTCGGTGATCACGCTTCCCGCCGCGACGATGGCCCCCTCGCCGATCTCGACTGGTGCAACCAAAGCGGCGTTGGACCCGATGAATGCGCCGGCGCCGATTTCGGTACGGCTCTTGGAGAAACCGTCATAATTGCAGGTAATGGTGCCCGCGCCGATATTGGCCTTCTCGCCGACATGAGAATCCCCCAGATAGGTGAGATGATGCGCCTTCACGCCCTTTTCGAGATGGGCGTTCTTCAGTTCGACGAAATTTCCGATATCGACATCGGCGTCCAATTTCGCGCCCCCGCGCAAGCGGGCAAAGGGACCGACGATCGCGCGCTCGCCGATTGCACTGTTCTCGATGTGGCAGAAGGCGCGGATGTCGGCGCCGCGTTTGATCGTCACCCCCGGTCCGAACACCACATATTGGCCGATGACCACATCGGGCTCGATGATCGTGTCGGCGGACAGGAACACCGTTTCGGGCGCCGTCATGCCGACGCCCGCATCCATCAGTTGCGCGCGCGCGCGCGCCTGGAATGCGGCTTCGCCCTGCGCCAGTTGTGCGCGCGAGTTCACCCCCAGCATTTCGCCTTCCGGCCCCTCCACGACCGCGCAACGAAGACCGCGCGCCTGCGCGATGCCTATCACGTCGGTCAGATAAAACTCGCTCTGGGCGTTGCGGTTTCCGACCCGGTGCAGCAGCTCGAAAATGAGCCGCGCACGGCCCGCCAGCATTCCGGCGAAGCACAAATCGATGCGCCGCTCGTCTTCGCTCGCATCTTTCTGCTCCACGATGCGGATCAGCGAGTCGCCGTCGGTCACCATGCGTCCATAGCCTGCGGGGTCAGCCGCGCGAAAGCCGAGCGCGGATAGATCGCCACCCGCGCCCAGTTTTGCGATCAAGCGGCTCAGTGTCGCCGCCGTCAACAAGGGCGCATCGCCGAACAGCACCAGCAGGTTCCCGTCGAAACCGGCAAGGGCGTTCTCGGCTGCGAGCACCGCATGGCCGGTGCCGAGCTGACGCTCCTGCACCACGCTTGTCCCGCCCCATTGGCCGGCGAGCGCGACGACGGCCTCGGCTCCGGGCGCGGTGACGGCCACGATTTGCGCCGCACCCATCGCCTGGGCAACCGCGAGCACATGGCCCAGCATCGGGCGTCCGCCAATCGGATGAAGGACCTTGGGCAGCGCCGATTTCATGCGCGTGCCCTGACCGGCGGCAAGAACAATGACAGCTAAAGCAGGATGATTCATGCGCGCAATCGGGTCCAATACAGCGTTGTTGAACGTCACTACCGTCTAAACTTAACAAGGGGAAATTGACGTTTTATTGCTTAATCTTTCTTCGTGACGCTTTCTGGGCTAAGTCCCGTTCCCATCGGCACTTTTGCCGGATCGGACAGGACCGACCCTATTCCCATGCCGGATACCCCGCTCGCCATTGTTTTCGACCTCGACGGAACTCTGGTCGACACAGCGCCAGACCTTCTGAGCGCGCTCAACGCCGTGCTGACAGCCGAAAATCACGAGCCCGTCGTTCCGTCGGACCTCCGCCATATCGTAGGCCACGGAGCGCGTGCCATGTTCGAGCATGCGCTACTGCGCACCGGCACGCCAGTGTCCGCGGCCCGGCTGAATACCCTCACCGAAAAGTTCCTGGCCTATTATCGTGCCAATATCGCGTGCGGCAGCAGGCTTTTTCCAGGCGTTCCGGAAACCCTCGATCTCCTCTCCGGTCAAGGAGCCGGCTTGGGCATCTGCACGAACAAGGCACAGGACCTCGCGGAGTTGCTCCTGGACGCGCTCCAGCTCACCCACCATTTCCCTGCGATCATCGGCGGCGGCCGCACGCCCTACAACAAGCCGGATCCGCGCCCTTTGCTCGAAACGGTGGCCGCGCTGAAGGGCCGCCGCGAGCGCGCCATACTGGTGGGCGATTCGCCGGTGGACGTGGCGGCCGCGCGCGCCGCGGACATTCCCGTCATCGCCATGAGCTATGGCTACACGCCCGTACCGGTGCACGAACTTGGCGCCGATGCGGTGGCCGACGATTTCACGCAATTGCCCGAAATTATTTCCCGGCTGGTGTCTTGAAATTGGCGGGGTCGGCGTCGCGTTCGCGCGCGGCACCGTCGAGATCGAACAAAATCGATTCCACGAACCGTTCCGGCCAAAAGGAATCCTTGTCGCCGTTCGGTAGAATGGCGGCCTCCGTCGCGTAGATCTTGCCCTTGTTGTAGACGAGCACGGTGCGGACGAGATTGCCGTTCTTGGTCTGGATCGCGAGCTGGCGGCCGTAGTGGCGCTCGTTACCCGGCTCGATACCGACGCTTTCATTGGCCAGCACCTTGCCGCTCAACGAGGTCAGGAATTCCATCTCGAGGTAGAGGTTGACCGCATCGGCGGGGCGTTTCGAGATGTCGATGACGCTCACCTTGTAGCGGATGTTCTCCGCATCGCCGGTATAGGTGACGGTGGGAATGGACCCGGCGATGGCGCCCTTATAAAGGCCCGCTCCCTTGATCAAGGGCACGACGCTCTCGATCGAGAAGCCCTGGTCGGGAAATGTGTAGGTCTGCCATCCCGCGGCCACGGCCGGCGCGGTCAGCATCAGCAACGCCACAATTCCCAGACCCAGTCGACGCATGAACTCCTCCTTGCCGCCCGGCTTCTATCTGCCGCCGCCGGCGATGGCGCTTGCGCACGCCATATTATAGTATCCGCAGGAACAGGGCCAATCGGCGGCCGCAGGGGGGATTCGATGACGACCCAGTCTTTGTCCGTTACCGGAATCCTGGCTGCGCTGGCGACGATGCCGGTGGCGATGCCGGCATCGGCCCATCATTCCTTCGCCATGTTCGATGCGGAAAAGACGATCACGCTGAACGGAACGGTCAAGGAAATCGAGTGGACCAATCCGCATATGTGGCTCCATGTGATGGCCCCGGATCAAAGCGGCAAAGTTCAGGAATTTCCGCTCGAAATGCAGGGTCCGGGCCAGAGCATGAAAAATGGCTGGAAACAGGATTCGGTCAAACCGGGCGACAAGGTCACCGTCGAGATGCACCCCCTGAAAACGGGCGCGCGCGGCGGACAATTGTTGACCGTGGTGTTGCCTTCCGGCCAAAAGCTCAATGTCGGGGGCAAAGCACCGAGCCCATTCGGAGACTGATTCGCTCCCTCCGTACCCATCGTGAATGCGCTCACGCGCCTGTGGCAAGCCCGCCCGCATCTTGCCGCGGCTGATCCTATTGGTTGATTTTCCTGCGTTTTACAGACCTTCAGCAGGAATTAATGCAATCCTGCCATCCTCAACCTCCAGTATGGTCAAGGCCCGAAGACGGGCCATTCGCAGGCGATCCCACGCGTGTCACGGCGATTGAGACAACTGACGTCCATCCGGGTCCTTCTGCCCACGGTCACCGGCGTGATGACCCTCGTCCTCGTTACCATTTTCGCGATTTTTGGGACGCATGCGCTGCAACGCCGCGATGAAGTGCGGCGTATCCCCGCCATCGTCAACATTTCCTACGACCTCTTCGCCGCGATCCAGGATTTTCGCCTGGAGCGCGGTGCGGTGAATCGCGCTCTTGCCGGATTTGAAGTTCCGGGCGGCGACGAGCGGGCCGAGATTGCGAAATTGCGCACACGATCCGGCAAGTCCCTGGATTCGGCGCTGGCCAAACTCGCGGCGATGAATTTTGCGGGGATCGAACCTGAGATCCAAAATGTGCAGTACAGACGCGATAGCTTCGTCGCGTTGCGCGGCGATATCGACCGGGCGCTCGAACATCCCGAGATCCGCCGGGGCGATAAACTGTATTCGACGTGGCTCGATGCGACCTCCAAACTGGTAGGCGCGATCGACGCGATGTCCGCGCGTCTGGAAAGCGAACTGAGCCAAAGCGATTTTTTCGTCGCCGAAATGATCCGCGTAAAACAGGTCGTCTGGCCGCTGCGGTCCGATTCGGGCGACGACCGCTTGCTGGTGCGCGAAGCCATGACCAGCGGCAAGCCGCTCTCCAGCGAACAGCGCCGCAAGCTCGACCTGCTGTCCGGACGCATCGCATTCGCCTGGCAAATTATCCAGGATGCCGGCAACCGCGCCACCACGCCCGCCAAACTGAAAGAAGCCATCGGCGCGGCGGACAAAATCTATTTCACGGAATTCCTCACCCTGCGCGATCATGTGGTCGATGAACTCTCGGCCGGGCGGAGCGTGAATATCGACCTGCGCAAATGGCTTAATTTGTCCGGCGAAGGCCGGGCCAGCGTGTATGCCATCGCCAAGACGGCGTTCGACCTCGCCAGCAGTCACGCCGCCGAGCAAGCCGCGACGGCCGAACGGGAATTCTATGCAGCACTCGGCCTCATGTTTTTCTTCTTCGGTGTCGGAGCGGTGACCGCGCTGTACGTGATCAAGGGCGTGGTCCATCCGATC
The DNA here is from genome assembly GCA_036499145.1 of Micropepsaceae bacterium. Taxonomy (GTDB): domain Bacteria; phylum Pseudomonadota; class Alphaproteobacteria; order Micropepsales; family Micropepsaceae; genus CAIYRG01. Next base: position 22,423 of record DASYEG010000283.1, read on the forward strand.
ACCGAGATCGCAGACACCATGCGCATCGTCGCGGACGGCAATCTTACCTGCGCGATTCCGTTCGAGAATCGTGCCGACGAGATCGGTCTCTTGTCGCGCGGACTTCGCATTTTCCGCGACAGCGCTATCGAAAAAGAGCAATTGTATCTTGCCAAGGTGGGTGCGGAGACATCGAACCGCACCAAGTCGGAGTTCCTGGCCAATATGAGCCACGAGCTGCGTACACCCCTGAACGCCATCATCGGATTCTCCGATGTCATTAAACGAAGCCTGTTCGGTCCGATCAGCGAGCGATATCGCGACTACGCGACGGACATCTTCAACAGCGGAACGCATCTGCTGAAGCTGATCAACGAAATCCTGGACCTCTCGAAGCTGGAAGCCAAACAGGTTGAGCTCTACGAGGAGAACATCGATTTTGCCATCCTCATTCCATCCTGCCTGCACCTCATCGAGCCGCAGGCGGAAAGCGCGAAAGTGCAATTGCTGAGTGCGATCGGAGAAAACGTTCCCCTGATTCGGGCCGATGAACGACGGATGCGGCAGATCCTGTTCAATCTTCTTTCCAATGCCGTGAAATTCACGCTCGAGGGCGGCCAGATTCGCGTCTCGGCATCCCTCACCCGCGAGGGCGTGGCGCTCACCGTCACCGATACCGGCATTGGAATGTCGGCTGAACAGATTCCGATTGCGCTCGAGTCGTTCCGCCAGATCGACAGCAAGATCAGCCGGCGCTATGACGGAACCGGCCTTGGCCTTCCGCTGACCAAGCATCTTGTGGAATTGCATGGCGGTGCAATGGCGATAGAAAGCGCGCTCGACGCCGGGACCACCGTGACGTGTCTTTTTCCGCGCGAACGCATCATTGAACCGGCGCTGAATTCCACACTGGCAAGGCAAGCCGGCTAGGCGAATTCGTGCCCTGCGTCCTGCGGTTTCAATATCCGCGCCCTATCAACCACTAATTTCCAGCCTCGCCGTTGGCGGGGCGTCGAGCCATACGCTCCGCCATGCCGCCGGACTTGGACTCGGTGAGCCACATGCCGGCGACCGGGCCGGGTGGAATTCGTCTGCGCCTTGGCGTAGGAGGCTATGGACGCGCATCGAATTCGTGAGGAGCAGCCATGGCCGATGTGAAAGTTTCCGAGGAACTGGCAAAGAAATTCGCCACCGAAAAGGACCGCGATACCCCGTATCAGCGCTGGGTCCGCGCCGAGGGACTGGACATCATCAGCGGCCATTACGTGGCGAACCTGCGCAGCGTAGAGCTGAATGCCTGGCCGCGGCGTGGCGGCCGTGGCGTCTACATCAATCACGATGCCTCGCGCACCTCGAACGATTGTTATGTCTGTGAAATCCCCCCCGGCAAGAGTCTCACGCCGCAGCGCCAACTCTTCGAGGAGATGGTG
>DASYEG010000284.1:0-27930 GCA_036499145.1 Micropepsaceae bacterium
CAATCCTTCGACGTCTACACCAACCAGGAGAATTTCTTCACGGTAAATTTTCCGGGCACCCCTACGGCAACGCAGGTGACGCATAAGACGCTGAAAGGCACGGAATTGACCGCGCATGTGTTCACCGCGACGGTCCCGCCCGGGGCCAGGACGAGCGGAACCTACTCGGTCACCGTCGTGGACTTTGCGGGCGCACTCGATGAGATGAGCACGGCCGTGGAGCACGCGGCCGACGCCATTCGCGCAAAGGGCGCCATAAAATACGATGCCATCGAGAATCTCGATCTTCATGCGTCCCGCCGCCTGACGGTCGAAACCGCCACCGACCGAATCCTGGCGGAAATCCTTTTTGCCCCCAACAATCGCCTTTACATCGTGCAAGCGGAAAATTCTCTGACCCAGACGCCACCCGCGCAATTCCAAGCCTCTTTGCAAATCATCGACAACGCCGGCGCGCGCATCCGGACAAGAACGCTGTTAGGGCTGCCGGAAGGATCGAAGCAGCCCTTGAATGCGGGCGGCATTGCGGACGAGCCGGACACGGTCGCGGCGCTGATGTCGGGCTCATGGCGCAGCGCGGGCGGCACCTGCGAGGCGCCCTATTTCAAATCGGGCATGCGCTCCAAGAACAGCCGGGGCGAGGCGGTTATGGCCGGCACGATCACCAATGGCGGAACCACGATCAACGGGATGCTCATCGTCGAAGCCGCGCGCGCGGGCCAATTCGTCGATCCGGTTTCGTTTCAAGCCTTGATGCTGTTCGATCCGATGGGCGACAAGCTCGGCATTTCCTCAATCGGCGGGGCCGCCGCGAGCTGGCCGGATGTGACACTCGAGCTTTGTCCGGGAAGCCGCACGTAAGAAACGAGACGCGGCCGGCTTTGCCGGTGAACGTGTCCGATTTTCAGGGGAAGGGGATACCCGGCCTGCGCCCCTGGAGATATTGTCTTGGAACGCAGGATTTTCGAGGTGGGGGAGTGTCATGAGGAATTGGTTTGCCGCATCGCTGCTGATCTTGGCGCCTTTGATGGCCGCCGCCGCCGAGGCGCCTCCGGAATGGGCCTATCCCGCCGCCCCCGCCGGTTTCCAGCCTCCACCGGATGACGGCCAGCCCAAACACGTCGCGGGCAGCACGAAGACCTTCACCGAGAAGGACGTCAACAACATCCACAATCCGCCGGACTGGTTTCCCGGCGAACATCCCCCGCTGCCCGATCTCGTCGCCCACGGCAAGGAGGGCGTGAACGCCTGCGCGCAATGCCATCTCGCGACCGGCTACGGCCATCCCGAATCGGCGAATCTTTCCGGTCTTCCGGCGGACTATGTCGAGGAGCAATTGAACGCCTTCAAGAGCGGCGACCGGCGCAGCTCGCTGCCGGGCCGTTCCGCCAACATGATCAATTTCGCCAAGGCGATGAACGAATCCGACATGAAACAGGCCGCCGCCTATTTCAGTTCGATAAAGCCGGTGGTGTGGACCAAAGTGAAGGAAGCCGCGACCGTCCCCAAAACCTATGTGGGTGAGGGCAATATGCGTTTTGTCTCCACCGGAACGCAGACCGAGGCCATCGGCAAACGCATCATCGAAGTGCCCGAAGAGGAAGAAGGCGCGAAGGTCCGCGATCCTCATTCGCCCTTTGTCGCCTATGTGCCGGTGGGCAGCATCGAGGCCGGCGAAACGCTTGCCACTACGGGCGGCGGCGGCAAGACGATCCAATGCAGCGTCTGCCATGGCGCGGATTTCAAGGGCATCGGCAATGTGCCGCGGCTCGCCGGGCGTTCGGCGATTTATATTTTCCGCCAGCTCAACGATATCCAGAAGGGCACCCGGCACGGCAACGCGGTGGCACTGATGCAGCCGGTGGTTGCCAAGCTTTCCGAGGACGACATGATCGCGCTGGCTGCCTTCATGGCCTCGCGGACCCCGTAAATAGCGGCAGAAAACCCGTTCTTGGCGAATGGGAACAATTGATGTTGGGGGGGCCTTCCGGCTATCTTCGCGCCGAGCGCATAAAACGGAGGGATCGATGAGAAAACTGCTGCTGATATCGGCGATTGCCATGTTGCCCGCGGGGGCCTTCGGGGCTGAATCGGCGTTGAGTTGGGCCTACCCGGTCGCACCGCAAGGGTTGCCGCGTCCCGATCCCAACAAGACCTTCCAGGCCAAGGGCGCCCCGGCGGATATGAAGCTGACCGCGGCGCAGATCAATAACGCCTTCGGACCGCCGGACTGGTTCCCGAACGAACATCCCGTCATGCCGTCCATCGTGAAGAACGGCCGCGAGCCGCATGTAAGGGCCTGCATGCTCTGCCATCTTCCCAACGGCAACGGGCATCCGGAATCGGCGAGCGTTTCGGGCCTAACGGCCACCTATATCACCGAGCAGATGCACGAATTCCGCGCCGGCAACCGCATGAACAATCGTGCGCCCGTCATGATCGAGATGGCCAAGGACATCACGGAGCCGGAGCTGAAGGAGGCGGCCGAGTATTTCGCCAGCATTCCGAAGGCGGAGCAGAAATGGATCCGCGTCGTCGAAGGCAAGACCGCGCCCAAGAACCATGTCGGCAACGGCGGTATGCGCTTCTTCGATGAAGGCGGCGGCACCGTCGCGGTCGCGCCCAACATGATCTACGAAGTCGCCGAAGACGGCGAAGCCGCGGAGCTTCGCGATCAGCATTACGGTTTCGTGGATTATGTGCCGGAAGGCAGCATCAAGAAGGGCGAAATTCTCGCCACCACTGGCGGCGGCGGCAAGACCATTCAGTGTGCCGTCTGTCATGGCGCCGACTTCAAGGGCATCGGCGATGTGCCGCGGCTCGCGGGGCGTGGCGCCTATTATCTCATCCGCCAGCTCAACGACATCAAGATGGGCACCCGCAAAGGCAACGCGGTCGCGCTGATGAAGCCCGTGGTCGAGAAATTGTCGGACGAGGATATGGTCGATCTCGTCGCCTTCATGGCGTCGCGCCAGCCGTAAGGATGTTTCACACGGCCGCTGTGTCCGTGAGAGGATGCGGCGGCCGTTTTGTTCGGGCGGTAGAATTCTCATCGTGACAGTGCATCTCATCAAGCTCTGCGTTGGCGCCGACAGCATCGAAGACCTGGCCGACTGGCAGAAGAAACGTAGCGCCGAACGGACGAAGAAGAACGAAAACGGCGACATCCTGCACATCACCCGCATGACGCCCAAGCGTGGCGATGAGTTGCTGAAGGGCGGTTCGCTCTATTGGGTCATCAAGGGCCAGATCGCGGTGCGTCAGAAGCTTCTGGCGCTGAAGCCGGTCGTGCGCGAGGGCGTGCCCCATTGCGCGCTGGTGCTGGACAGATCGCTCGTCCCGACGGTGCGGCGAACCCATCGCGCGTTCCAGGGGTGGCGCTATTTCGATCCCAAAGACGCCCCGCGCGATCTTAAAGCTAGCGATAAATCCATCCCGGAAGGTTTGCGCGCGGAATTGACCCAATTGGGTTTGCTTTAGACCGCCATGTTGTCGATCAGCCGCACATTGCCGATACGCGCCGCCGCCAGCACCCGCGCCGGGCCCGATATCGCACGCAGGGGCGCGAGAGTTTCCGCATCGCGCAGGGCGACGTAGTCAACGCGGTCGAAGCCCGCATTGAGCAGGGCGGCACCGCCTTCCGCCTCGGCCTGCGGAATCGAAACACCGGATTTCGCGCGCTCGGCCACTGCTCGCAGTACCTGGTTCAGATGCGCGGCGGCGCTGCGCCGCTCCGCGTTCAGATAGACATTGCGCGAGGAGAGCGCGAGCCCGTCGCGTTCGCGCAAGGTCGCCACGCCGACGATGCCGAGCGGCAGGTCGAGGTCCTTTACCAGCCGTTTCACCACGAGCAATTGCTGATAGTCCTTCTCGCCGAAGATCGCGATGTCGGGCGCGCACTGCACGAACAGCTTCGTGACGATCATCGCCACGCCGCCGAAGAAATGCGGCCGGAAATCGCTTTCCAGCCCCGCGGCCGGGCCGTCCATGACGATACGCGTGGCAAAACCGTCCGGATACATGTCTTTTGCGTTGGGGGCATAGATGAGATCGGCGTCACCGGCCGTCTCAAGAAACTGACGGTCCTTGGTCATGTCGCGCGGGTAGCGTGCGAAATCCTCATGGGGCGCGAATTGCGCCGGATTCACGAAGATGCTGACCACGATCTTGTCCGCTCGCGCTTTGGCTTCGCGAACGAGCGCGAGATGACCGTCGTGCAGTGCGCCCATCGTCGGCACCAGGGCGATGCGTGCGCCTTTGTTCCGCCAGAGCCGGATGCGCAATCGCAGCTCGACCGCATCGGATGCGGTTTCTATGCGTTTGGAAGAGTTCATCGCATGAGATTACCGCAGGCGCTCCTCTCTGCGCTATCCTGGATACAAATTCAGCTTGCCGGCCCTATCGGACAAATCCATGGAGAACCTTCGTCAGACGATTTCTGCGGCCTATCTTGCCGATGAGGATGCGGTTCTCGAAAGCCTGATCGCGAAGGCCAAGATGACCCCGGCCGAAGCCGGCACAGCCGAGGCGCTCGCGCGCAATCTCGTTTCGCAACTGCGCGGGGGCCGCCTGCGCCATAGCGGTGTGGACGCGTTCACGCGGGAATATGCGCTTTCCAGTGAGGAGGGCGTGATGCTGATGTGCCTCGCCGAGGCGCTTCTGCGCGTACCGGACGCGGAGACTCAGGACCGGCTGATCCGCGACAAGATCGCTGGACACTCCTGGGACCGCCATCTTGGCCACTCTGAGTCATTGTTCGTCAATGCTTCAACCTGGGCCCTGATGTTCTCAGGCCGCCTGGTGGAAACGGGGGACGCCTCGCGCTGGGATTTCGAGGCGATCTGGCACCGTATCGCCGCACGGCTGGGGGAACCGGTGATCCGTCAGGCCGTGCTGAGCGCGGTACGGTTTCTCGGCCGTCATTTCGTGCTCGGGCGCAACATGGAAGAAGCGCTGAAAGAGGCACGTCCCTATGCCGAGCGCGGCCACCGATTTTCCTTCGACATGCTGGGCGAGGCCGCCGTTACGCGCGCCGGGGCCGGGCGCTACCTTGAAAAATATCGCGAGGCGGTCCGCGCCATTGCACGCGCTTGGCCGCAGCGTTCGGTTGCATCGATCGAACGCCCGGGCATCTCGATAAAGCTGACGGCGCTCCATCCGCGGTTCGAATACGCCAAACGCCATGAGGTTATGTTGGAATTGCTTCCACCGCTCACCCGCCTGTGTGCGGAAGCGCGCGAAGCCAATCTTCCGGTCACGATCGATGCCGAGGAATCCGAACGTCTCGACTTGACGCTCGATATTTTCGAAGCCTTGGGCGATGAAGAAAGTTTGCGAAATTGGGACGGTCTTGGCTTGGCGGTGCAGGCGTATCAGAAGCGGGCGCTTCCGGTGATTGCATGGCTCATCGATCTTGCGCGCCATCGGCGGCGTATCATTCCCGTGCGCCTGGTGAAAGGCGCCTACTGGGACAGCGAGATCAAACGCGGCCAGGAACTTGGCATTTCAGACTATCCCGTCTTCACGCGAAAGATCGGCACGGACACGTCCTATCTTGCTTGTGCGCGCGCCCTTCTGTCGGCGCCAAACAATATCTTTCCCCAATTCGCCACGCATAATGCCCATACGCTGGCGGCGGTACAGGCGTTCGCGGGATCGAGTCGAAAATTCGAATTCCAGCGGCTGCATGGCATGGGCGAAACGCTTTACGAAATCTATGAAGAGATCATGCGTCCCGCGCATGCGAGCGCGACACGCATCTACGCACCGGTTGGAAACCACGAGGATCTGCTCGCCTATTTGGTGCGCCGCCTGCTTGAGAACGGCGCCAATACGTCCTTCGTGAATCGCCTGGCCAATGACAAGGCTCCTCTGGAAGACATGATCGCCGACCCGGTGGAGCGCTTGATCGCCACCGCGCCCAAACGCAATCCGCGCATCGCGAAGCCCGCCGATATCTATCCCGGGCGGATGAATTCCCACGGCTTTGTGTTGAGCGATCCAGCGGAGAGCAGCCGGATCATCTCCGGCATGCGCCGCGCGATCGATATGGGACCACACACTGCGAATCCAATTCTCGATGGTGTGGAACACATCCGGTCCGCAAAGCCGGTTCGCGATCCGGCCGATCGCGGCCGCGAAATAGGGCTGGTCAGCGAGGCTGCCGATGAAGATGTTCGCACGGCGCTCGAGAGCGCGGCGACGGCGCAGGACTCCTGGGACCGCCAGGGAGGTGCCTTCCGCGCCGCCATCCTGGAACGTGCCGCCGGCCTTTTCGAGGACCGCCGTGCGCTGTTGATGGCGCTGATTGTGCGCGAAGCGGGCCGCACGGTTGCGAATGCGCTGAGCGAATGGCGCGAGGCCGTCGATTTTCTGCGTTACTATGCGAAGGAAGCCCGGAGGCATTTCGAAGGCGCGCTTCCCCTTCCCGGCGTGACCGGTGAGGATAATCGGCTTGCGTTGCGCGGGCGCGGGGTGTTCGCCTGCATCGCGCCGTGGAACTTTCCCCTCTCTATTTTCACGGGTCAGATCGCCGGTGCGCTGGCATCGGGCAACAGCGTGCTCGCAAAACCGGCGGAGCAATCGCCTCTCATAGGTGCGGCCGCGGTACGCTTGCTGCACGAGGCCGGCGTGCCGGGCGAGGTTCTGCATTTCCTGCCCGGAGACGGCGCGCGCATCGCAAAGACGATGCTCGCCGATCCACGATTGGCAGGCGTCGCCTTCACCGGCTCGACCGAAACCGCGATCGCCATCAACCGCGCCCTTGCCGCGCGCGATGGGCCGATCGCCGCCTTGATCGCCGAGACGGGAGGCCTCAATGCGATGATCGTCGATTCCACGGCTTTGCCCGAACAGGTCGCACGCGACGTATTGATTTCCGCCTTCGACAGTGCCGGACAGAGGTGTTCGTCCTTGCGCGTGCTGTTCCTCCAGGAAGACGTCGCGGATCGCATGCTCGAGCAGATCTTGGGTGCCATGGAAATGCTGAGACTTGGCGATCCATTCGACCTTGCCACCGATATCGGGCCGGTGATCGATGAAGAGGCCCAAGCCGCGCTCGCGGCCCATGCCGACCGCATGACAAAGGACGCAACGCTCTTGAAAAAGCTGACCGTCGATCCCGCGCTTTCGAGAGGTGTCTTCTTCGCCCCGCATGTGTTCGCCATCGAATCCATGAATGCGCTGAAGCGCGAGGTGTTTGGTCCCATTCTCCACGTTGTGCGGTTTTCCGGCGATCGGCTGGACGGTGTATGTGACGCCATCAATGCGAGCCTCTATGGGCTGACGCTCGGCATCCACAGCCGCATTGACAAGACGGCGGAATTCGTGCGCCAGCGGACGCGGGTCGGGAATATCTACGTCAACCGCAACCAGATCGGCGCGGCCGTCGGCGCCCAACCTTTTGGCGGCGAACGGTTGTCCGGTACCGGACCGAAGGCCGGGGGACCGCATTATCTGCCGCGTTTTGCGGTAGAGCGCACGCTCACGATCAATTCCGCGGCTGCCGGGGGCAATGCCAGCCTTCTAACCTTGGACGAAGCATGAGCGCCGTTTTCTCCTAAAATGCGAGGATACGGGGGCGATTCGAGTGCCGGATCAGGTGGACGGGCGAAGGGATGAAACCATGATGATGTCGACGGCTGGCGACAGGCCGGCCATTGCTGACGCTCCCGCTAAACGCGTCCATGTGATCGTCTTCGGCAACGAGAAAGGCGGCACCGGCAAGACTACCACCGCGATGCATGTCGCGGTGGCGCTGTTGCGTATGGGAATGAATGTGTCCGCGATCGATCTGGACAGCCGCCAGCGCACTTTCGCGCGTTATATCGAAAACCGCCGCGATTTTTCCGCTCGGAAGGGGCACACGCTTCGTTCGCCGGACGTGCAGGTGGTGGAGCGCGCCGTCTCTTCCGCCGATGCCGTTGCGGACGAAAGTACGCGGCTCGCCGAAGCACTCACCCGGGCCAAGGAGGGCGCGGATTTCGTCATCATCGATACGCCGGGCAATGACACGTTGTTGTCGCGGCTGGGTCATGCCGCGGCGGATACGCTTGTTACGCCGATGAACGACAGTTTTCTGGATTTCGATCTTTTGGCAAAGCTCGACCCCGATAGCCTCGAAATCAAAAGCCCAAGTCTTTATGCGGAATTCGTCTGGGATTGCCGCAAGCGCCGCCTGATCGCGAGCCGCGCCAACCTCGATTGGGTGGTCATGCGCAACCGTGTTTCCGCCACGGAGGCCCGCAATAAACGCAAGGTCGCGACAGCGGTCGAAAGGGTGTCCTCCCGCATCGGTTGCCGCATAGCGCCGGGTTTTTCAGAGCGTGTGATTTTCCGTGAGCTGTTTCCGTTAGGGCTCACCATGCTCGATCTGCCGCTGCCAGGGCTTGCCATGCCGCTCACCATGTCCCATATCGCGGCGCGGCAGGAAGTGCGCGAGCTCCTCTCGACGCTGCGCCTGCCGGGAGTGGAAAAGGCGTCCGGCACGAATTAGCCGGCGGAAGACTCTATGCCAGCTTTGGTCGCCGGCGTTGTGTTGCTTGGCCTGCTGCTGTTGATGGCGCGGGGCTATACAAGCGCGAACGCGAGAAGTCTCGCCAAGGGCCTGCGCTTCTCGGGCGGCATTATCCTGGCGCTGTTGACGGTAGCCTTGGCGATCACGGGCCGCGTTGCGTTCGCGTTCCTTGCCGCGGGCGGTGCGTGGTATCTGCTTTTTGGTTCACCTCCGCCCTGGCAAAGAACGGCTTACGGTGCCGGCGGTCCTGGTGGCAGCCAGAATCGTTCGCGATCGTCTCCGCCGCAAACAGGCGCGATGTCGCGCGTGGAAGCCCTGAAGGTTTTGGGGCTTGAAGAGGGGGCAAGCGAACAGGACATCCGAGCGGCTCACCGCCGTCTGATCCTCCAAACGCATCCCGACAAGGGGGGAACGAGTTATCTCGCGGCCAAGATCAATGAAGCCAAGGACGTGTTGCTGCGGCGGCGATAAAACTTAACCGGCGTCGGCGGCGGCTACGAAGCAGCTTTGTCCGCGTTGTTCCATGCGTTTGCAAATGTCGCGTGCTTGGCCTTCGGCGAACATGCCCAAACGGGCGCGGTACATGATACGGCCGCCGGATGTGAAGGGGATCACCAGTTTCTGCGCCTGACCGATGACGTCGAATCCACTTCTTGCAAAAACCGCGAGCTTTGCCCGGGCCAATGTCTCACTCGCGAAAGCGCCGATCTGAACCGCCCAGCGCTTCACCGTGGCATTGCTGGCCAGCGTGGAACTGGACGACGTCAAATTCGCCAAAACCGGAGCAGCCGGCATTGGAACAGCGTGGAGTGTCTTTGCCGGGACTGGATTGGCCGCCCACGCAATCACTGGCGCCGGATTGGGTAGCTCAGTCGCATCGGCATCGGTTCCGCCGTCACCTTGGGCAAGCGGAACCGAAGCATCGGCTATCTGCTGCGCGGAAGCCGGGTCGAACTGGAGCGGTGTCCGCACCTTTCCCAGCGGAGCTTCGATGACGTCCGTCTCACGAGCGAGAACCGTCTCGTGAGAAAGAACTGGGGCAGCGGTCTCCGGATAAGTCTCACTGGCAGGCTTCGAAATCGGCACCACGGTCAAACCCGATCCCGCGCCAGGGACCTTCTTGGCGTCCGCCACGAGCACGGGAGGAATTTTCGCTGTGGACTTCGCCTTCGACTTGGGCTCAAGGGCAGCCAGCAGCAATGGATTGTCTTCCCCCTGGATGGCTTTGAAGAGGTCAGGTCCAGGCATTTTGCCGCCCTTCCAGGGCACATCGATCTCGGCAAGCATATCCGGGTCCGACTTGGCGGCTTCGAATGCGGCCGACAGCAACCGCATCATTTCACGATCGCGGACGGCTGCTGTTGGCCCTCCCAGAACAACGCCGATCACATGTTTGTCGTTACGGACCACCGACGTCACGAGGTTGAACCCCGAGAGCTGCGTATAGCCGGTCTTGATGCCGTCCGTACCCCCGAATGCCGCAAGGAGATTGTCATGCGTGGCGTAGGAGCGGTTGCCATAGCTGAAGCCGGGCGCCGAAAAATAATGGTAATATTGCGGGAAATCGTAAGCCAGGTGACGAGCGAGAAGCGCCATGTCGCGCGCGGTGGTGAGCTGCTGCAGATCGGGCAGTCCCGACGCATTGTGGAAATTCGTGTGCGCCATGCCAAGCTCGTGGGCCTTCTGCGTCATCATGACCCCGAAGGCGTCTTCGGTGCCGCCAAGCGCTTCGGCGATCACGACGGCGACATCGTTCGCGGACAATACGGTCAGAGCCTTGATGGCGGTTTCCACCGGAATCGCGGCGCCCGGTCCCATGGCGAGCTTGGTGGGTTCTTGTTCGGAGGCATGGACGGACGTGATAAGCGGAGTGTCGAGACGGACCTTACCCTGGTCGAGGGCCTCGAAAAGCAAATACAGCGTCATCATCTTGGTGAGGGACGCAGGGTAGCGAATCGCATCCGGATTGCGCGCATAGAGCAGTCGGCCGGTCGCACCGTCGATCACGATGGCTGCATCTTTTTCCGGGGCCGGCACGATCGGGCGGCTGACGCGTATCGATCTCTTCCCGGCCGCGGCGGCCGTGGATGCGGTTCCAAATAAAGGAAGGATGACCAATAGAGCCGCCAGGCAAGCAAAAAGAAATTTGGGCCTGATCCGGCTGCTATCGTGCATTAATGTCCCCTTTAGACTGAAATGCGCCGTGGCGTCACGAAATGAGACCAAATTATGTTGAGTCTCGCAAGGGTCTCAGGACCGAAAGCCTAGTTCTTGGTTTCCCAAGGTCTGGTTAACGCCTATCTCACGAATCAGTATACCCGCATTGGTTCCTGGGAGAACCGCGAAAATTTTCACTTTCCGGTTAGATTTGGTGCGGTGCAACATTTTTTCTTGACAATCTTCTGCCACATACGCATATAGCAAATGCTGCATTGCAGCAATTTGGCAAAAGCGAGGAACAGATGGCTACCAAGAAATCGAGCACCCCGGGCACTGAGCCCATCGAAACCGCGCTTCTCACCGGCGCCGAAGCCATGAAAGACGGCTTCGAGAAGGCTGTGAAGGGTTACGATCAAATTGTTTCCTTCGGCAAGGACAATGCCGAAGCTGTTCTCAAATCGGCCAATGCGGCCGGCAAGGGCATCGAGACGATCAACAGCGAAGTTTTCGCCTATGTCCGTAAATCCGCCGAAGACAGTGTCACCGCGGCCAAAGCGGTCCTTTCCTCCAAGACGGTGGAAGAAGCCTTTCAGCTCCAGAGCGAGTTCGGCAAGGCGATGTTCGAAACGTATGTCGATCAGCTGGCGAAATTCGGCGATATGGCCCTGGCCACCGCCCGCCACACGGCGGAGCCATTGCAAGCACGCGTTTCAGCCTTCTCGGAACTGGTGCGCGCCGCGTAATCGGCAAACATTCCAGTGATTAAGCGCAGGCCTCGGACGATTGTTCGGGGCCTTTCGCTTTTTTTACAGCCCTCGTAACCTTATCTTCGTTGCCAGCGTTTTATTTATGCCAGGCTTGGAAGCGTATGAACGAAGGCCATTTCGACAAAATCTTCAGACCCAGGAATGCGGGTCCCACGCGCGGGCCTGGGCAAGGCGATGGCGATTCGGGAGATCGCGGCATCGGCACCGGCGTCGTCACCAAGACGCGTGCCAAGACGAAAAAACCATCGCTTTACAAGGTCCTGATCCTCAACGACGATTACACGCCGATGGAATTCGTCGTGCATGTGCTGGAGCGCTTCTTCGCCAAGCAGCGTGAGGAAGCGGTGCAGATCATGCTCCACGTTCATCGACAGGGGGTCGGCATCTGCGGCGTTTATACGTTTGAAGTCGCCGAGACTAAGGTGGCGCAGGTGATCGAGTTGGCGCGACGCCACCAACATCCGCTACAATGTACAATGGAGAAAGAGTAGTTAACGGCTATGCCCTCATTATCCCGCAGTCTGGAACAGGCGTTGCACCGGGCGATCAGGCTCGCCAGCGAACGCCATCATGAATATGCGACGCTGGAACATCTCCTGCTCGCGTTGGTCGACGATTCGGATGCCGCCCAGGTCATGCGCGCCTGCAATGTCGATCTCGACGCGCTTCGGGCCGGGCTCGCCAAATATGTCGACGAGGATCTCGCGACGCTCACGATCGAAGACGGTGAGGACGCCAAACCCACGACCGGCTTCCAGCGCGTGGTACAGCGTGCCGTCCTGCATGTGCAGAATTCCGGCCGCGACGAGGTGACGGGAGCCAACGTGCTGGTGGCGCTGTTTTCTGAACGCGAGAGCCATGCGGTCTACTTCCTGCAAGAGCAGAACATGTCGCGGCTCGATGCCGTGAACTATATGAGCCATGGCATCGCCAAGCGCCCTGGCATGAGCCAGCCCAAGGCCGCGCGCGGAACGGATGAGGAAGAAGAAAGCGGCGAGAAAACCGCGAAGCAGGGCACCGATGCTCTGGAAGCCTATTGCGTCAATCTCAACGACAAGGCGCGCAAGGGCCGCATCGATCCCCTGATCGGGCGTGAGCCCGAGGTCGAACGCACTATCCAGATCCTCTGCCGCCGCAGCAAGAACAACCCGCTTTTCGTCGGCGATCCGGGCGTGGGCAAGACTGCGATCGCCGAAGGTCTCGCGCGCAAGATCGTCAAGGGCGAAGTGCCGGACGTGCTGAAGGCCTGCACCATCTATTCGCTCGACATGGGGGCCTTGATCGCGGGTACGCGCTATCGCGGCGATTTCGAAGAGCGCGTCAAATCGGTCGTGAAGGAATTGGAAGCGCTGAAGGGCGCGATTCTTTTCATCGACGAGATCCACACCGTTATCGGCGCCGGCGCCACCTCGGGCGGCGCGATGGACGCTTCGAATCTTTTGAAGCCCGCCCTGCAGGCCGGAACGCTGCGCTGCATGGGATCGACGACTTACAAGGAATATCGGCAATATTTCGAGAAGGACCGCGCGCTCGTCCGCCGTTTTCAGAAGATCGATGTGGCCGAGCCGACCGTTCCGGACGCGATCAAGATCCTCAAGGGGCTCAAGCCCTATTTCGAGGATTATCACAAGGTCCGGTACACCAATGACGCGATCAAGGCGGCCGTCGAACTCGCGGCGAAATATATCAACGACCGCAAGCTGCCCGATAAGGCCATCGACGTCATCGACGAGGTCGGCGCTTCGCAGATGTTGTTGGCCGAGAACAAGCGCAAAAAAGTGATCGGCGTGCGCGAGGTCGAGGACGTGGTGGCCAAGATCGCGCGCATTCCGCCCAAATCGGTTTCCAAAACAGATGCCGAAGCGCTGCGAAGTCTTGAAGACGATCTCAAACGCGTCGTCTATGGCCAGGATTCGGCCATCCACGCGCTGACGTCCGCGATCAAGCTTGCGCGCGCCGGGCTGCGCCAGGCGGAAAAACCGATCGGCTGTTATCTCTTCTCGGGGCCCACGGGTGTGGGCAAGACCGAGGTCGCCAAGCAGCTCGCCCGCGTGATGGGCGTCGAACTCCTGCGCTTCGACATGAGCGAATATATGGAGCGCCACACCGTATCGCGTCTGATCGGCGCGCCCCCGGGCTATGTCGGCTTCGACCAGGGTGGATTGTTGACCGACGGCATTGATCAGCACCCGCATTGCGTGCTGCTGCTGGACGAGATCGAAAAGGCCCATATGGACCTTTTCAACATCCTTCTGCAGGTGATGGATCACGGCAAGCTGACGGACCACAACGGCAAGAAGATCGACTTCCGTAATGTGGTGCTGATCATGACCACCAATGCGGGGGCATCCGACGCGGCCAGGGAATCCATCGGCTTCGGACGCGGAAAACGCGAAGGCGAGGATGAGGAAGCCATCAAGCGCTTGTTCACGCCGGAGTTCCGCAATCGTCTCGATGCCGTGATCGCGTTTGCGCCCCTCACGCGCGCCACCATCGACCGCGTTGTGGAGAAATTCGTGCTCGAGCTTGAGGCGCAGCTGATCGACCGTGACGTGACCTTCGATCTGACGCCGGAAGCAACCCGCTGGCTGGGCGAGAAGGGCTATGACGATGCCTTTGGTGCCCGTCCTCTCGCGCGCGTGATTCAGGAAAACATCAAAAAGCCGCTGGCGGACGAAATCCTGTTCGGCAAGCTGAAGAATGGCGGGACAGTGCGTGTGCTGCTCGACCGCGAGAACGATAAGCTCGCTTTCGAGTTTATTACGGATCAGAAGCCGGCTTCGTCCGAAGGCAAGAAGAAGCCGAAAGAAGAAGTCTAACGACGATGGAGGTCAACATGGCCATGCAGAACCTGCGCGCCGGTATGGGCGCGATCGCGTGTGGAGCGGCCCTCGTTTTTTCTGCTCTTCCGGCCGCCGCCCATCATGGCTGGGGCGGCAATGTGGATCAGGTGACCGACATGACCGGTGTGGTCGTTTCGGGGGTGAGCCTTGCCGGGCCGCACGGCACCATGAAAGTCAGAACCACCGACGGCCATGTGTGGGACATCACGCTGGCGCCGCCGTTCCGCACCAGTGAGGCGGGGCTGAAGCAGGGTACGATTCCCGTTGGCGCCACCGTTACGGTGCGCGGCAACAGGAACAGCGATCCGAATCGCTTCGAGATGAAGACGATCCGCGTCACCTATGCGGGCAAACAATACGATACCTATCCTGAGCGCGAATCCTGAGCGCGAAGCATTGCGGACTTGAGTTTTCAAGTTTCATGACGTGGCTTGAGGGATCTGCCCTCGGCCACGCCATGCGCGATTCCGGTGTGTGGACCTATGGGATCGTCAATCTCACGCATATCCTCGGCGTGGCGACCCTCTTTGGCTCGATCATTATTCTGGATTTGCGTCTTCTCGGACTGTGGAAGCACATTCCGCTCAGCGCGCTTTCCCGCCCCACCGTCGCGATGGCGGCCATCGGCCTTGGCGTCGCCGTCCTCAGCGGGTCGGGTCTGCTGGCCACCAAAGCCACGGAATATGTCGGTAATCCGTTCCTCTATATCAAATTCCCCGCGATCGCCCTTGGGCTGTTCAATGTGTGGCTGCTGCATCGTTCGGCTGCGTGGCGGGCGCACAGGGTTCGCGCCCTCAGCCCGCGCGAGGAATCGCAATTGCGTGCGATGGGGGGGACCTCGCTTCTCTGCTGGCTGACGGCCATCAGCGCAGGCCGCATGATCGGCTATTGGTAGCCGCATGACCGCTTAGACTGGATCGCGGAAGTGCAGGATATCCGGCATCGGATCGTAGAAATGATGCAGCGCCTCACGCCATTTCTGGAAGCGGTCCGATTGGCGGAACCCAACCATATGGTCTTCGAGGTTTTCCCAGCGCACCAGCAACAGATATCGGTTCGCGTGTTCGATGCAGGACCGTACCTCGAGACCGACGAAACCTCTGGTCGCCTCGATCAACGGACGTGCGTTCTTCAAAGCAGCTTCGAAAGCAGGACCTTGCCCCGGCTTGATCGAGAGAATCGCGGATTCGATGATCATGGTGTCACTCCAGCGCGGCTTTGATCCTATCGGCGAGAAGCCCAAGTTTTTCCGGCGTCTCCATCTCGCGCGCGTGCAGCTTAAAATCGGCGCCGCCCTGTCGCGGGATGACATGGAAATGCACATGGAACACACTTTGACCCGCGGATGCACCGTTCAACTGAACAATCATGATGCCTGGCGTGTTCAGCGCCTTCTTCACGGCTTTGGCAATTTTCTGCGTCGTGGCCATCAGGGCGGCCGCACCGGATGACGACAAATCGAAAATATTCTCGGCGGCCTCTTTTGGAATCACCAGCGCATGGCCGTCCGCCTGCGGCATCGCATCCATGAAGGCGAGGGTTTTGCCGTCCTCATAAATCTTCACCGCGGGAATTTCGCCGCGCAGGATTTTTGCGAAGATATTGTTGGAATCATAGGCCATCGCATTCCCCGATTGTGATGGGCCGCAACGGCGGGCCATCGGGCGATCATAGGACTCTTTGGGCGCATGACATGCACCGGCTTGATATCTAAAGAGTAGTTTTCTTGTACGGCGCTTGCTCCATCAATTCTTCGATATGCTCGGCAACGGCTTCGCGTTCGTTCGCCAGATAATCGGCGACCGCCCGGCGCAATCCGGGATGGGCGATGTAATGCGCCGAATACGTGGGCTTCGGCAGATAGCCGCGCAGCAACTTGTGGCCGCCTTGCGCGCCTGCTTCCACACGCGCTAGCCCCTTGGAAATCGCAAAGTCGATAGCCTGATAATAGCATGTCTCGAAATGAAGCAGCGGCACATAACCGATTGCTCCCCAGTTGCGGCCATAAAGCGTGACGCCATCGAAAAAATTGAGCGCGCCCGCGATGTAACGCCCGTCGCGCTTGGCCATGACCAGCAGGATTTGCTCGCCCATGCTCATCCCCACGCGGCTGAAGAATTCGCGCGTCAGATAGGGCGGGTTCCATTTCTGATTCCCGGTCGTCGTATAGCAAGAGAAGAATTCATCCCACACGGTCTCGGTCAGGTCGCTTCCCGTCAGCCATTCGAAGGACACGCCTTCGGCGAGTATCGACGCACGCTCCTTGCGCATATTCTTCCGTTTAGCCGATGACAGATCGTCGAGGAATGCGCCGAATGAATCATAGCCGCGGTTTTCCCAATGGAATTGCTTATCGGTACGGCGCAGAAACCCGCGCGTGCCCGCAAGATCCCATTCGCGTTCCGTCATGAACGTGATGTGCAGAGAAGACGCGCGAAGCTGGTCCACGGCGCTTTCGGCGGCGTCCAGAAGAATTTGCCCCGCTTGGATTTCATTCTCACCGGCCGCGATCAACAAGCGCCGCCCGGTCGCGGGGGTAAACGGCACGCTTGCCTGCAATTTGGGATAATAGCGGCCGCCCGCGCGCTCGAATGCATCGGCCCAGCCATGGTCGAAGACATATTCGCCATAGGAATGGCTCTTGAGATAAAGCGGCAGCAGCGCGAACGGTGTCTCATCGCGTTCGAGCAAAAGATGCATCGGCCGCCAACCGGTCTTCGCAGTCGCCGAGCCGGAGTCTTCCAACGCCGCGAAGAAGGCGTGGCGCGTGAACGGATGCGGCAGCGGGCGCCGTTCAGGGTTGGCCAGAAAATCCCATGTGTCAGCGCCGATCTCGTGCGCGCTCGCACCCAAGCCTGGTCTTATTTTTGTCACGCGATTTCGAAGATGGCTTCGATTTCCACCGCGACATTGCGGGGCAGCGACGAAACGCCAACGGCCGCACGCGCATGCTTTCCGGCATCGCCGAAAATGTCCGCGAAAAGTTCCGACGCGCCGTTCACCACCTCGGGGTGCTGCGTGAAGCCGGGTACGGCGTTGACGAAGCCGGTGACTTTCACCACCCGGCTGACGCGATCGAGCGCGCCGTCGAGCGCGGCGGCAGCCTGCGCAATCACATTGATGGCCGCCAATCGCGCCGCGGCTTTAGCGTCTTCCAGGTTGATTTCCCGGCCGACCGTGCCCACATATTCCAGACCGCGCGCACCCATCGTGATCTGGCCCGAGATGAAAAGCAGCGCGCCGCTTTTCACCCATGGCACATAAGCACCTTGGGGCGCAGCCGGAACCGGCAGCGTGATTCCGCTTTCGATCAATTTTGCCGCGATGCGTCCGGTCATTTTGTCCTCTTTTCGCATCAAACTAACGTGCCATCGTCTTCGATGCGAGGGGGCTCCACAGTGTGACCGAAAAATGGTTAGGCTATCCCCCAATATGGTGGACGCATGAATAGAACTCTCGATGCCGCTTCGCCTTCGCCCTTGGAGGATGGCTACGTCTTTCCCGCCGAGTGGCACCCGCACCGGCGCACCTGGATGTGCTGGCCGGTGCGCACCGCGTGTTTCGGGGGGGCGGACGGCGTTTTGCGCGCAAAACAGGCCTATGCGCGTGTTGCGCGCGCGATCTCCGCTTTTGAGCCTGTCAGGCTTGCCGCCCGGACACAGGAGGTCGCTGAGGCGCGGTTCGCCACCGGAGGCAAGGTGGAAGTCGTGGAAATGGCGCTGGACGATTCCTGGGCACGCGATTTCGGCCCGACATTCCTCAAGAACGACAGCGGAAGGCTCGCCGGCGTCCAATGGATCTTCAATGCGTGGGGGCGGAAGTATCATCCGTATACGAATGATGAGACCTTTGCGCGCCGGGTTTTGGAGATGATCGGCGCCGACGTTTACGCCGCGCCGCTTGTTTGCGAGGGCGGCGCGCTTCATGCCGACGGCGAGGGCACGGTGCTCACCACGGAGCAATGCCTGCTGCATCCCAACCGAAATCCGGGCCGCACGCGGGAAGAGGTGGAAGATGTCTTGAAATCCCATCTGGGCGCACGAACGGTGGTCTGGCTGGGCTCCGGCTTCTCCGATACCGAGACCGACGGCCATATCGATAATATCGCCTGTTTCGCCGCTCCAGGCCGCGTCATTCTCGGGATGCCCGCGGCACGGAGCCATCCCGACTACGCACCCGTGCAGGAAGCCATGTCGCGGCTCAAGGCGGCCCGCGATGCTGAGGGCCGGGCCTTCGAGATCGTTCCCCTGCCGCAACCCAGAAAGCATCGTCAATCCTGGTCCGGACGGCCGCTTGCCATGAGCTATGTGAATTTCTATCTCGCCAACGGCGCGGTCATCATGCCGGCCTTCGGCGATCCGAACGATGAAGATGCACGCACCATTCTGGCCCAATGTTTTCCTGGGCGCGACATCATGCAGATCGACGCGCTCGATATCGTTCAGGGCGGCGGCGGCATTCACTGCATCACCCAGCAGGAACCGGCGGCGTGAGCACCGTCACGCTCGCCGCGGTACAATTCGCGTGCACCTGGGACCTGGCGGGCAACATCGCGAAAGCCAAGGGGATGGTGCGGCGCGCGGCGGCGGCAGGCGCGCAGATCGTTCTGCTGCCCGAACTTTTCGAAACACCCTATTTCTGTCAGGACCAGTCGGCAAAGCATTTCGCGCTGGCGCGGAGCTTTGAAGGCAATCCCATCATTGCGGAGTTCGCGCGTCTGGCGGCGGAGCTTTCCGTCGTTCTTCCGCTGAGCTTTTTCGAGCGTGCCCACAATGCCCATTACAATGCGCTCGCCATGATCGATGCCGATGGCCGCGTTCTCGGCCGCTATCGCAAATCGCACATTCCCGATGGTCCGGGTTATCAGGAGAAATTCTATTTTCGTCCAGGCGATACGGGTTTCCAGGTTTGGAAGACCCGCCATGGCGAACTCGGCGCAGGGATATGCTGGGACCAGTGGTTTCCGGAAAGCGCGCGGATCATGGCGCTGAAGGGCGCGGAGATTCTCTTCTATCCCACGGCCATCGGAAGCGAACCGGCACCCGCGCCGCCGGTGGATTCGCAAGCCCATTGGCGGCGTGTGATGCAGGGTCACGCGGCTGCGAATTGCGTACCGCTGGTGGCGTCGAACCGGGTCGGCGCCGAACGGGGAGAGGCGGGCGAGATCATTTTTTACGGTTCATCCTTCATTGCCGGCCCGACAGGAGAGATTCTTGCCGAGATGGGACGAGAGGAAGAAGGGATCATTGTCGCGGATTTCGATCTTGCCGCGATCGCCAAGGCGCGTGCGTCGTGGGGCTTGTTCCGCGACCGGCGGCCCGATCTTTATGGACCGATCCTGACCGCCGACGGAGAGACGTGACCCGCGACCGGCGGCCCACGATATGAGCGGCGTTTTTGCGCGCGGTGACGGGCAAGGCTAAGGTTGCGTCCGCAGTTTTTCCCAACAAATGAAACCCTGTTCAGGAGGGGGCGACGATGCATGCAGGTCGAACAGCAATTGTCCTTTTAGCCGGCGCCGCTCTGCTGGCCGGGGCCGCAACATCGGCATGCGCCCAGCAGAATCCGGCCCCAAAACCGACCGATCTTCCCAATCCTTATCGCCTCGTGGAGGGCTGGCCGACGCTGCCCAAAAGCATGAACGGCGGTCATTGGGGTGAGGTTATCCGCGTCCATGTGGAGCGCGACGGCAATATCTGGGTCTTTCACCGCTGCTTCAACACGGTGCCGCCCGGCAGTGCGGTCTGCATCAATCGTGGGCCGGCCAATCCTCCGATCCTGGAATTCGATCCCTCCGGCAAGCTCTTGAAGAGTTTCGGGGCAGGTCTGTTCGCCTATCCGCATGGGTTCACTGTGGATCAAGACGGAAACCTGTGGGTAACGGACGTCAACGACGCCGAGACAGTGCTCGGCATGTCGGCCAGAAACGCCGCCGGGGTCGTCATGGGGCAGGAGGTGCTGAAGCTCAGTCCCACGGGCAAGGTGCTGATGACACTCGGCAAGGAAGGGGTGTCCGGAAACGGAATCGACACGTTCGACCGGCCCACCGGCGTCGCCATCGCGCCCAATGGCGATATCTTCGTGACCGATGGCCACTTGCCCAACGCGCACAACAATGGCCGGGTGCTCAAATTCTCGAAGGACGGCAAATTCATCAAGCAATGGGGCCGGAAAGGCTCTGCGCCCGGAGAGTTCGACGAGCCCCACGATATCTTTCTCGGCGGTTCGCAAAACCGCATCTATATCGCCGACCGCAGGAACCAGCGCATCCAGGTGTTCGATCAAGAGGGCAACTTCATCGCGGCCTGGAAGCAATTCGGAGAGCCGAGTTCGGTGTTCGTAGGCCGGGACGACACCATCTATGTGGGGTCCGGATTTCCCGACCCGACAGCCAAAAGAGGCGAGATCAGGGGCATCGTCGTCGGCAACGCCAAAGACGGCTCGCTGAAGGCATTCATTCCCGATCCCGCAGACCCGAACAGTCTGAGCCGTGGGACAACCTCGTCCGGGATTGCGGCCGACGACGAAGGCAGCATCTATTCCGCCGACGTCGCCGCGCATAATTTGCGCAAATACGTCAAGGTTAAATAGAGCCGTTACCAGGGCCCTGGGTTAGACCGCTCAACCGGAAGCAAGCCGTCAGGCGGCGGCCTATCACCGGAACAATGCTCCGGTCCCGCCGAAAGAACCGGTCCCGTTAACCGTCGGGCGCGACACCGGGAAGCGCCCGGCGGGCGGCATGAAGCATCGGGGAATCGAGGTCTTCAGCCGCGAGAAATCCCGTACAGAGCGCTTCGTCCGAAAGAAGAAAGTCGATCACGCCGGCAAGCAGCTCCGGATTGCCCGCCCGCGCGCGCAGATCATCGAATTCAAGCCCGGTGAGCGTCAGGAATCGTATCAGCCCGTCCCCGTCCGCCGCCAGATACGCGAGAGCTTTCAAGGCCAGTGTTTCGGCTGCCGAGCGCTGCAATCGTCAATCCGCCGTTAAGACATTGAGCATAAAACTAACCATCGGCGAAATGAGCGCTGTGCGAGTGGTGTCCCCCCTCACGCTCAAAAGCAAGGACCGGGCGCCATTCGGGCGGCATCGGGTATGGAGTGTCAAGCGATGGATGCCTCGGCGAAAACGGTTCTCATTGTGGAAGACAATGAGCTCAATATGAAGCTCTTCCACGATCTTCTCGATGCCCATGGCTATCGCATCCTGCAGACGAAGGATGGCATGGAAGCCCTGGATATTGCGCGCGAGCATCGCCCCGACCTCATCCTCATGGATATCCAGCTTCCCGAAGTGTCTGGACTTGAAGTCACAAAATGGCTGAAGGAAGACGATTCCTTGCGCGCGATCCCCGTCGTTGCGGTCACTGCCTTTGCCATGAAGGGCGATGAGGAGGTGATTCGCCAGGGCGGCTGCGAGGCTTATATTTCAAAGCCTATTTCGGTCACCAGTTTTCTCGAAACCGTCCGCCGGTTCCTGGGCTGACGCGATAGCGATTACCAATGACCGCTCGCGTTCTTGTCGTCGACGATATCCTATCCAACGTCAAATTGTTGGAAGCGAAGCTCGCCGCCGAATATTTCGAAGTCATCACGGCCAGCAACGGTGAGCAAGCGTTGACGCGCGTCGCCGCCGAGTTGCCGGATATCGTGCTCCTGGATGTGATGATGCCGGGAATGGACGGTTTCGAGGTTTGCCGGCGCATCAAAGCCAACAGCAAAACGACCCATATTCCGATCATCATGGTGACGGCTCTCGATCAACCGAGCGACCGCGTGACGGGATTGCATGCCGGCGCCGACGATTTCCTCACGAAGCCGGTAGACGACACGGCTCTGTTCGCGCGCGTGCGTTCGCTGGTGCGTCTGAAAATGATGACCGACGAGCTACGGATGCGCGAAGAGACCGGCCAAAGCATGGGGTTGGCCGACGCTGGCGAAACCCTGTTCGAAGCCGACCCGACGGGACATATTCTGATCGTCGAGGACCGGCCGGAATCGGTGGCCTGGTTCCGCGCCGTTCTCGAAACCAAGAACAAGGTCGCCGATGCCCGCAATTTTGATGAGGCGTTGTTGCTCTCGCGCGGCGGCGATTTCGATCTGATCGTCGTGAGTCTCGGCATCCGGGCCTTTGACGGCCTCCGGCTGTGCTCGCATTTGCGTTCGCTCGCCGAGATCCGCAATACGCCGATCCTGGTTCTCGTGAGCGATGGCGAAAATCGCAAACTCGCCCAGGCGCTCGATATGGGCGTCAACGACTATCTGATGCGCCCTGTCGATCGCAATGAGCTAATGGCGCGGGTCAAGACGCAGCTTCGAAGGAAGCGCTATGCCGATAAATTGCGGCATAATATGCAGCTCAGCCTGGAAATGGCGATCACCGATCAGCTCACCGGCTTGAACAATCGCCGCTACATGGCGCGTCATCTCGAAACGCTGCTTAAGAATGCCAGCGAAACGAAGCCGATCTCGTTTCTCATCATGGATATCGATTACTTCAAGACGGTCAACGACACGCACGGCCATGATGTCGGCGATGAAGTCCTGCGCGAGTTCGCGGCGCGGATTTCTGCAAATGTGCGGGGTATCGATCTGGCCTGCCGTTATGGCGGTGAGGAATTCGTGGTGGTGATGCCCGACACCGACAAGGAATTTGCCCATTCCGTCGCCGAGCGCCTGCGCCATACCATGGAATTGATGCCCATTCCGATCAGCCGCGCGCCGAACAAGATCGTCATTACCGTCAGCATCGGCATCGCATCCTCGATAGGCGGCGACGACAATTCCGACAAGCTTCTGCATCGCGCGGATCAGGCGCTGTATCGCGCCAAGCGCGAGGGACGCAATCGCATCGCCGAAGCGGCCTAGCCGAATCCCACGCGTATCGGGTTATTGGGGCCCGGCTATTGGGCCGGGCTATTGGGCGACGGGCGCGGAGATTTCGTTGGTCGCCGAAACGATACGGATGGTTTTCACCTCCGGTGCCAGCAAGTCCACGCGCAGTTCAGCCTCTATTGTTTGGACCGTCCGATTTTCGTCGGGCATCGCGGGCGAGGTAGCAACCAGCCTGTAGGTCTTGATGCTGGCATCCCCGCCATTGTCCGGCTCCTCCGCGAGCTTCGCGTCGGTCCAGCCCGGCGACGGAGCCGTTCCCGAGACCTGAATCACAAGCGCCATTGGTCCGTCCGGTGGCCGGCTCAGCATGACGCTGTCCACGCTTTTTAGGGGAAGTTCGGTTGACGCAGGGATCGGCGGCGGCGGGGGAGGCGGTGCGGGAAGAGGCGCCGCGGGAGCCGCGGGCGCCGGTGCAGGCGGCGCCGGGTTTTGCTGAGAATTGCGATTGCACCCGCTCAGCGCAATCGCGAGGACCACGATGAGCGCAATCTTGTGACGAAACGAATCCATGGAATGCGATTTCCCCGGGCGAGCACCTTACCCAATATCGCATTTCCACATACGAAGGCACCCAGGCGGGTCAATCGACCTACCCGGGTGCCAAAAAACTCAGCCGGCTACGGGGCCGGTGCTCCTGGGGCGCCAGGTGCTCCAGGCGCGCCGGGCGGTCCTTGATCCGGTGCGGGGGTGGGTTCGCCAGGCGCTCCGGGTGCCCCTGGAGCCCCCGGGGGACCTTGCTCGGGAGCCGGAGCCGGCGTCGCAGCGGGCGCAGGCTCTCCTGCCGGAGTCGGGGCAGGATTGTTCTGGTTGCACCCGATCAGAACCGCGGTCGCAGCCGACAGGAGCAACATATTGAAAACTTTGGCTTTCATAGGGTTCCCTCTTATAGCTCTCTGGCGCGGCGCGGCGAAGTTCTTCCGCGCCGACAGGAGGGAACGCACAGTCGGCCAAGAAGTTGTAAGTTTTCTCACAGGCGAGTGTCTGCCAGGGAACTCTACCAGGGGAACTGCAGGGGGGCAGATATCTGTTCGCAGGCAGAGGCGTAGCCTACTGCCCGTGCCCCCTTACTGGGAAGCAAGTAGCCCGGATATGATTGGCGTCAAATTCAATTCACGCCGAACAGCAGGCCGAACACAGCAAAAACACCCCGGCCGGATATGGCGGCCGGGGTGCCGCGTATTAAGAAATTGTCCCTGGCTTACGGAGCGGGGGCAGCAGGTGCCGGCTCTGCCGGAGCGGGTTCCGCCGGGGCGGGTTCTGCCGCCGGAGGCGCAGGCTCTGCCGGCGCTGCGGCAGGGGCTTCGGCTGGTGCCGCCGCCGGAGCAGGCGCGGAATTCTGATTGCAAGCAACCAGCAACGTCGCGATTGCGAGCGCAGCAAGGGTTTTCAGAGACTTCATTTTTGTAACTCCTATTCAGGCAGAAAAATGAATGCGGGAATCGAGATTGGAGTCTATTGAGTAATCGAGACGCAGGTCAAACTCAACGCTCAAATAGCCAATTCGCACAGAACAGGAACATGGTCCGAGGGTTTTTCCCACCCTCTCACCTTGCGTTCTATCGAACAGCTGACCAGTCGGTCGGCAGCCTGGGGCGATAATAGAATATGATCGATTCGGATGCCATGGTCTTTAACCCATGCGCCGGCTTGATAATCCCAGAATGTATAGCAACGGGGTTCGGCGTGGCAGGCGCGGAAGGCGTCGGTCAGGCCGAGATGCAAGATGCGACGGAACGCCGCGCGGGTTTCCGGCTGGAAAAGCGCGTCCCCGGCCCATGCCTTCGGGTCGTTACAATCGTCCGGGGCCGGAATGACGTTGTAGTCGCCGGTGAGAATCAGCGGTTCCTCGAAGGTCAGGAGATGGCGAATATGCCGGTTCAGACGCTCCAACCAGGCGAGCTTGTAGGCGAATCGCTCCGTACCCGGCGGGTTGCCGTTGGGCGCATAGATCGAAGCGACGCGCACGATGCCGCCGGATTCGCCGGGAACGACCGCTTCGAGATAGCGCGCATGATCGTCACCCTCCACGGCGGGAAGCCCTCTGGTGAGATCCTCCGGCGGTCTTTTCGAAAGGATGGCGACGCCATTGTAGCTTTTTTGTCCGTGCACGGTGCAATTGTAGCCAAGAGCTTCGAAGATCTCGCTCGGGAAGGTGCCATCGGCGGTCTTGATCTCCTGGAGACAGACAATGTCGGGCGCGGCCTCGGCGAGCCATGTCGTCACGGCGTCCAGCCGCGCTTTGACCGAATTGACGTTCCAGGTGGCGATTTTCATTTGCGCGCGGCTAAATCGAGAAACTCGTACCGCAGCCGCAGGACGATGTCGCATTCGGATTGTTGATCTTGAACGCGGCTCCGATCATTTCCTCGACGAAATCGATCTCGGCGCCTTTGAGGAAATCGAGCGAAACCGAATCGATGAGCACCCTGGCGCCGTCTTGGGCGATCAGAAGATCGTCCTCGGCGCGCGAATCATCGAAGCAGAAATCATACTGGAAGCCCGAGCAGCCGCCGCCCGAAACGGCGACGCGCAGGTTCGACGCTCCGGTTTCTTCCCGCAGGATCTCGGCGATCCGCTTGGCGGCCCGATCGGTCAGACGGACAGGAGGGGATTGGATCGTTTCAACGCTCATGGAGAACAGCCTATCATGCCCCTGCTATGTAATCTTTGCAGGGCCGATGTCCAAGACGCCACCCTCAGGCCGCCTTTTGGGGCCGCTTTTCGTCCCTCCGCCGCGGGCGCCCTATGCCACGAATCCCGCGTCCAGCCGGGGCCGCTTCTGGGCCGAGGAGGAAAGCGCCACCCGCAGTTGTTACCAGCGCGACCGCGACAGGATCATCCACTCCACGGCGTTTCGCCGCCTCAAGCACAAGACCCAGGTCTTCGTCCAGCATGAAGGCGACTATTACCGGACCCGGCTCACCCATTCCCTCGAGGTGGCGCAGATCGCGCGTTCGCTCGCGCGCGTGCTGGGGCTGGACGAAGACCTCGCCGAGGCGCTCGCGCTGGCCCATGATTTGGGTCATCCACCTTTTGGCCATGCCGGAGAAGCCGCGCTCAATGCTTGCATGGCGGGCCATGACGGCTTCGACCACAACGCCCAGGCCCTCGTGCTCGTGACACGGCTGGAGCATCGCTATGCCGATTTCGATGGGCTTAACCTCACCTGGGAAACGCTGGAGGGCCTTGTCAAGCACAATGGTCCGCTGCTGCACGAAGGCGCCGGTCTTCGTGAATCTCTGCCTGAGGCGATCGCGGCCTTTCCTTGGGACCTCGAGCTTTTCACGCATGCAGGCCCCGAGGCCCAGATCGCGGCGTTGTCGGACGATATCGCCTACGTCAATCACGACATCGACGATGGTTTGCGCGCGGGCCTCTTCCAGATCGAGGAGCTCTTCGAAGTCGCGCTGGTGGGCCCGATCTTTAGGGAACTTTCCGCCGCGCATCCCGGTCTTGAGCGCGGCAGGCTGATCGGCGAGGCGATCCGAAGGCTCATCGGTCAGATGGTGGGCGATGTGACGGCCCAGACCCTGCGTGCCCTCGGAGCGCTTGCGCCGCGGAACGCGGGAGAAATCCGCGGCTATGGCACGCCTCTCGCGGAATTTTCGCCCGCTTTGCGCGCCGATCTCTCGAAACTCAAGGAATTTCTCTTCCGCCGGATGTACCATCATCCTCGCGTGCTGCAGGTGATGCAGAATGCTCAGCTCGCGCTTACGCAATTGTTCGGAACGTTCATGGCCGACCCGGCTCTGCTACCCAGGGATTGGATGGCCGGTTGCGGCGCACCCGGTGATAGCGTGACCGCGCGGGCCGTGTGCGATTACATTGCCGGCATGACGGATCGTTTCGCCTTGCAGGAACATCGCAAATTCTTCCACATGGAAATTGCGTTATGAGCGGTAGAAGGGTCTTGGCGTGCGGTGCTTCGAAGGCGCACGGGTGATAAAAATGCAGAACATGCGATTCGGTGGAGCCGGCCCATGAACACACATCAACGCGGCGTCTATCAGCCGGCAATGGACAATGCTCAGGTCTACGATCTTTCCAACGAGGAGGTCGAAGAAGAGGAGCATTCGCGCCTGCCGCTTCTGATCGTCATAGCGCTTCTGGTGTTGGCTGCCTTCGCCGGTGTGGTGTGGCTTGCGTATAATCAGGGCGTGGCGCGCGGCCGGGCGGGGGCGGTGGTTGTCATCGCCGCACCGGATGGGCCGGTTCGCACCGCCCCGCTGGACCCCGGCGGTACGCCTGCACCCTATACGGGCCTGAAAGTCTATGGGCAGTCCTTACCCCCGGACCAGGAGGCCCAAGGGACTACGCTTGCGCCGCAGGCCCCAGCCGGCATTCCGGCTTCATCTCCCGCCCAGAGGCCCCAACCCGCGCCCGCGGTGGTGACATCCGATACGCCGCCGGTGAGGCTAAACCCAGACGCCCCCACGCTGACGGCTTCCAAACCGCCGCCGCCAGCCGCTGTCAAACCGGCGGTTCAGACCGCCGCCGCCACTTCGGCCGCTGCTGTCGCGGCCGCCGTCCCGTCGCAATCTGCCGCTCTGACGTCCGCCGCTTCGGGCAAGGCGGTGTTGCAGATCGGCGCCTATGAAAGTCCCGAGATCGCCAACGGAGCCTGGACCTCTTTCAAATCCCGTTATGCCGATGTCGCTGCAAAACTCGGCGAAGACGTTCAAAAGGCCGACCTCGGCGCCAAGGGCACGTGGTATCGCCTGCGCGTTGGTCCCTTCGCCGACAAAGCCGCCGC
>DASYEG010000285.1:0-9055 GCA_036499145.1 Micropepsaceae bacterium
ATTCGGCATGCTGCCCCTGTTCGAATACGGCAAAACCGTCGTGCTCGCCGGCAATGATGCGGGATTGCGGCAAATTCCGGTTTTGGCCGCTGATGCCGGTACCATCACCTATACCAACGTGGCCAAGCTCGACGATACGATCAGGCCCTGTGCACAGGGGAGGCCCGCAAGGACTCGGCGGCGGCTCTGACGCAAATTTTTCGTGACTACAGCGCGCGCGTTCAACTGGTGTCGAATTGATCGCCGGGGGATCGTCTGTGACGCTCCGGAGGGCCGTGCTCAGAACTCCGCTCTCTCCGCCATCGGCATATGATAATCGAACTGCAGATTGTTCTCGGCGCAGATCGCTTCCAGCACGGCTCCCGGACTTCGCCGATAGCGCAAAACCGCTTTCCAGGGCCGATTGTAGGTCTCGGGATCGTCCACTTCGACCGTGACCTCCAATCCGTTGCCCCCGCCGGCGAGTTTCCAGCGCTCGACGACATGGAGTTTCTCGCTGTGCGGCGTGCGATAGGCGTCTACGAAGGTTTTTCCGTTGAGACCGACGGTATCTACGACAAGCGTATCGCCTTCATAATGTCCGACCGATTCTCCGTACCAGGACGGTGTTATCCTGGCCGAATGGGGGACGTTGAGATAGACATGGCGCACTTGTGAATCGTAGGACTGGATCATCACCACTTCCTTGGGCGTCTGCACAAAATACAGCACGCTCGGTTGCAGCAGGAAGGCGGGCACGCCCGCGGGCGTGCAGGACGTGGAGGGGGAATAGGCGATTTTTCCGGCCAAGACTTCGTCGATGTCCTTCTTCATCGCGCCCTTCGTCTCTGACTTCAAATTGGGGTTGGAAAGATCGGCGATGCGATAGCTCGGCGTGATGCCGCGCTCCCTGGCCTCGACATTGTTGAGGAAAGGGTGCGCCGGATCGCTGACAATGGGACCGGGCGATCCCGGGACTGCCGCGAAATCGCCCGCAATGGGTGTGAGCCACCCCGCAGTCGCGGAGGAAAAATCCGGCGGATCGGGGCTTTGCGCCGCCGCTGCCGAGGCTGCAATCGCCGCAATCAGAACTGCCAAATGTCTGAGCAAAAACGGCCCGTGAATCCCCAAAACGGAAGCCTCCAACATTTCCCCGAATGCTAATACGGTTCCGCCAAGGATTGCAGCTTTATCCGGCGAAATTCCGGGACCGCGTCTCTAACCGCCGGCGGGATCGGCCAGCGGCATGAGATTGGCGGCGCCCGCGAAGTGCAGGAAATAATTGCGCCGATAGCTCTCCATGACGAAATCTTGAATCTCCCGCGGCGTCGTCACGCGGCCCCTTCCCATGTTCGCCTGCAGGAACAGCCACCAGAGAAGCGCATTGAACCTTGGATCGATCCAATGCGCGAGATCACGCGCCAAGATCTCGTGCGAGAGGAATCGCATCTCGTAATTCAGGCCGCCGTCTTCATACGCGCGATAGACATGCTCCAGCATGTCACGATGATGCCGAGGCGAGAGCACCATGACGCCCGTTTGAACGATGTGCCCTTGGCCTCCCGGCAATCCCATGGCTTCGTGCCACGGCCCGGGCTCATGCCATTTCGCCCAATAGGATTTGCCGCCCAACGCGCCATGGTCCGGCGCGCTCGCCACGACCGCGCGCAGGATTTCCTGCCGTGCCTCGGGCGTCGGATAGACGTGCTCGTCGGTGACGCCAACCTGTTCGACCGGCACGCCGTCCAGGATCGACGGTGACGCGGGATTGAGAAGGACGTCGGAATCGACCCACACGACGCGCTCATAATCGGCGACACCGGGCGCGTCCAGAATCAGGCATTTCTGCCAGGCGGGGCTGCGCCTTTGCGCCCGCTCGGTCGTATCCAGCGGCTGTTTGATGATCACGAGATCGAAGCCGTGGCGTTCGGCATAGGCGGTCCAATTGCGGCGGCACAATTGCTCGAAACGCTCCGCATAGGCCGCCCCGATGGCAAGCGTGACGATGGCGGCCTTCGTCACCATGCCGGCCTTCCCAAAGAAAATTCGCGATTCGTCTCAATGCCCATGGTGTTCCGCAGCGTGCACTCCGATATCCATGCAATGATCCTTGTTCTCAAGACCAGTGCCGCGATGCTGATGGGACCCCAATTGCACCTTTATTGCACCTCTATTCGCACCAAATTTTATGGCGCGGTGACGGCTTTTTTCGCGGCAAAGCTGGATTTTTTCACCGACCCTGCGTCATTTTCGGGGGGAGGGGGGGTATGAACCCGAACCCTCCCTCGCCGCCCCTCTGGAAAGCCTCGGCCACGGTCGCCAAGGACGCCGCCGCCAATATCGCGGCGCTCGTGGAATTGGCCCCACCCGCGCCCCAGGCGGTCCTGATCGTGGAGGACCCGTTCGGGCCGGAATCGACCGTGGAGGCGCTTTACACCGCACCTCCCGATTCGGGTTTCCTGACGCGGCTCACCGGCCATGAAGTCACTGTCGCCCCCCTGCCCGATCAGGATTGGATTCGCCTGAGCCAGGAAGGCCTGCCGCCGGTCCGCAGCGGACGCTTCTTTATTCATGGCGCCCATGATGCGGGTGTGGTCCCGCCGGGGGTCATTCCCATCCGCATCGAAGCGGGGCTCGCCTTCGGCACCGGCCATCACGAAACAACGGCCTTGTGTTTGGAAGCACTGTGCGATGTCGCGCGCAGCGAGCGGCCGCGCGCCGTGCTCGATGTTGGTTGCGGCACCGGGGTGCTCGCCATCGCCGCCGCGAAATTGTGGCCCCGGACCGTCATCGCCACCGACATCGACGCGGTCGCCATCGAGGTCGCACGCGAGAACGCACGCATCAACGATTGCGGTCCGCTGATCTTGACCGCCGTCGCCGATGGCTTGACGCATCCGGCGATCCGCACCCACGCGCCCTTCGATCTCATCTTCGCCAATATCCTGGCCGGCCCCCTGACAAAGCTCGCCCCCAGCCTTTCGTCTGCGCTCGCGCGGCGCGGGATTACGATTCTGTCGGGCCTGTTGCGCAATCAGGAAATCCAGGTGCTGAGCTTCTATCGCCCGCATGGACTGGTGCTTCGTCGCATTTATCGCGACGGGCCGTGGTCGGCGCTGGTCCTGGAACGCCCATAACGCTAGGTTTATTCCATGAACATGCCCTTTCAAACCTTCGATGAAGAAAGCGACGCCTCGCAATGCGCGCCCCGGCTGGCCGCGCTTCGCGCCGGACTGGCGGTGCGCGGCGTACAGGGTTTTCTGGTTCCGCGCGCCGACGAGCATCAGGGCGAATATGTCCCCAAGCGGGCCGAACGGCTCGCCTGGCTCACCGGGTTCACCGGCTCTGCCGGCGCGGCTGTCGTGCTGATCGAGAAAGCCGCCATCTTTGTCGATGGGCGCTACACGCTGCAGGTGCGCAACCAGACCGACACGAATCTGTTCGAAACGCTCGACATCATGAATGACGGGCTGGCCAATTGGATCGAGGCCAATCTGCCCCAAGGTGCGCGCCTAGGCTACGACCCGTGGCTGCATACGCAAGGCGCGGTCGAGCGGCTGAAACAGGCGGTCGAACGTGCGGGCGGTCAACTCGTTGCGCTGGAATCCAATCCGTTGGATGCGGTGTGGCCCGATCAGCCCGGACCGCCGCGCGCCCACGCGGTGCCGCACGCCATCGAACTCGCGGGCGAAACCTCCGTTTCCAAGCGAAGCCGGCTGGCCGAAAATCTGAAGAAGCGCGGCGCCGATGCGGCGGTCCTGACCATGCCGGACTCCGTCTGCTGGCTGCTCAATATTCGCGGTGCCGATGTACCGCACACGCCCTTTGCGCTCGCCTTTGCGATCCTCAACGCGGATTCGTCAGTGGATTTGTTCCTGGATGCGAAGAAGCGCTCGCCCGAATTGCTGGAGCATCTGGGCAATGAGGTGCATTTGCGCGCGCCGGAGGATTTCGGCCCCGCCTTGGATGCACTGAAAGGCAAGACCGCGCTGGCCGATCCGGTGTGGGCCGCATCTGCGATTTTCCAGCGGCTGGAGAAAGCCGGGGCCAGGATCATCCGCGGTGCCGATCTGTGCCAATTGCCCAAGGCCTGCAAGAACGCCGCCGAACTCGATGGCACGCGCCGTGCCCATATTCGCGACGGCCAGGCATTGACGCGCTTTCTCGCATGGTTCGCGGCCGAGGCGCCAAAGGGCAGCCTCACTGAAATCGATACGGTGGAGAAACTCGAATCCTTCCGTGCGGCGACCGGCGCGCTCAAGGATGTGAGCTTCGATTCCATCTCAGGCGCAGGTCCGCACGGTGCCATCGTGCATTATCGCGTGACCAAGAAGACGAACCGCCGCATCGAGAACGGGCAATTGTTCCTGATCGATTCCGGC
Source organism: Micropepsaceae bacterium (assembly GCA_036499145.1). Classification (GTDB taxonomy): domain Bacteria; phylum Pseudomonadota; class Alphaproteobacteria; order Micropepsales; family Micropepsaceae; genus CAIYRG01. Next base: position 4,362 of record DASYEG010000285.1, read on the forward strand.
GCGCAGTTCGTGGACGGCACGACCGATGTCACACGGACCGTTGCGGTGGGTGCGCCATCCGCGGAAATGCGCGACCGCTTCACGCGCGTACTGAAGGGCCACATCCAGCTTGCGCTGGCGCGTTTTCCCGTGGGCACGACCGGCGCACAATTGGACGCTTTTGCGCGGCGGCCGCTATGGGAGGCAGGTCTCGACTATGGCCACGGCACCGGTCACGGGGTGGGCTCGTATCTGTCGGTGCATGAGGGACCGCAAAGCATATCCTCGCGCGGCACCGTGCAGGCGTTGAAACCGGGCATGATCTGCTCGAACGAGCCCGGCTATTACAAGACCGGCGAATATGGCATCCGCATCGAAAACCTGGTGGTAGTGCGCGAACCCGCGCCAATCGCGGACGGTGAAAAACCCATGCTGGGTTTCGAGACCATCACGCTGGCGCCGATCGATCTCCATTGCGTCGAACCGGCAATGCTGACACCCGACGAAACGCGCTGGCTCAATGCCTATCACGCGCGCGTGCGCGAGGCTGTGGCACCTGCCTTCGCCGGTGACGAAAAAGGACGGCTCTGGCTCGAGCAGGCGACACGGGCGATCTAGTGCGGTTCCAGAACAGCAAAGCGCCGACGGACCGCACGGCTACGCACCGCCTCGATCAGAAGCCGCTGAGCCATCTCCGCGGGCGGCCTGCCGTCCTGCCACGCGATTTGCTTCAAGCTTTGGAGGACTTCGTCGTCCAAATTGCGGATTACGATCTGATTCATGACACTCACCAGGTTGCGTGATCCCCTGCCGTCTTCAATCTAACAGGGGATTGTGTCGTTTTATCCCGCGCCGATTAACTGGAGCCATTCGTCTTCTGAAATTATCGTTACATTGAATTCCTGCGCGTTCTTCAGCTTCGAACCCGCGCCGGGTCCGGCGACCACGAGATCGGTCTTCTTCGACACCGAGCCGGCGACTTTTGCGCCCAGCGATTCCGCACGCGCCTTGGCCTCGTTGCGGCTCATCTTCTCAAGCGTGCCGGTGAAGACGATGGTCTTGCCCGCGACCGGAGAGTCAGCCGCAGTGTGCGGCGCAACATCGGTCACCTCGATATGTGGCATCAGCCGGGCGACGGCATCGCGCGTATGCCGATCGTCAAAGAAATTCTTGATCGCGCCGGCCATGACATCGCCGATCCCCTCGATGGCATCGAGGTCCGTGACTGCGGAATCGCTCTCCATGGAGTCGAGAAATGTCTTCGCGGTGTGGAAATTGCGGGCCAGAAGTTTCGCCGTCGTCTCACCCACATGGGGAATGCTGAGCGACAGGATGAAACGGTCGAGAGAAATCACGCGCCGCGCTTCGATGGCTGCGAGCAGCTTGTTGCCCAGAAGATATTCGGTCTTCTGCGCCTTGGCCTTCTTGGCGGCGGCCTCCTTGCCACGCTTGACCGCATTGCGTTCGGAGATCGCGGCGAAGTGCCGGGTCAAAACGGCATGAAACGCCTCCGGATGGTTCTTCAACGTGAACAGATCAGCCGGCTCCTTGACCAGATCGGCCTCGTGCAGAAGCTGGATGAATTCGCCGCCCAAGCCTTCGACATCGAAGGCGGAGCGCGAAACGAAATGATAGAGCCGCTCCACCACCTGCGCGGGACAGGACAGCGTGTTGACGCAGCGCCGCGCGGATTCCGGGGCGCCGGTCTTGGGATTGATCTCCCGCACCGCGTGGCTGCCGCAGACCGGGCACTTCTCCGGCATATGGTACGGCTTCGTACCCTTCGGCCGGCGTTCCGGCACAACGCGCACCAATTGCGGGATTACGTCGCCCGCGCGCTGCACCACGACGGTATCGCCAACGCGCACATCCTTGCGCGCCACCTCGTCCTCATTGTGCATGGAGACGTTCTGCACCACCACGCCGCCGACGGTCACCGGCTTGATGTGCGCAACCGGCGTCAGCGCGCCTGTCCGGCCGACATAGACGGCAATGCGCTCGACCACGCTCTCGGCCTGCTCGGCGGGAAATTTATGCGCGATGGCCCAGCGCGGCGAACGCGACACAAAGCCCAGCCTGTTCTGCAGATCGAGCCGGTCGACCTTGTAAACCACGCCATCGATATCGTAGCCGAGGTCCGCACGCGCGTGTTGAACCTCCTCGTAGAAAGCGAGCGCCTCCTCCACATTGCGGCAGCGGCTCACCAGCGGGTTCACCGGAAAGCCCCAACCCTTGAACGTCTGCAGCACCTCCCAATGCGTCGCGCCGGGAAGCTCCGATGCCTCGCCCCAATGATAAGCGAAGAAACGCAGCGGCCGCCGCGCCGTAATCTCCGGATCGAGCTGCCGCAAAGATCCGGCTGCGGCATTGCGCGGATTGGCGAAAATCTTGTCGCCCGCTTTTTCCTGACGACGGTTCAGGGCGGCAAAGTCGGCGTGGCTCATATAGACCTCGCCGCGTACCTCGAAAATCTCCGGCGGATGCCGGCCATGGAATTTCTTCGGCACGTCGGAGACGGTGCGGATATTGGCGGTGACGTTCTCGCCTTCCGCGCCATCCCCACGGGTGGCGCCGAGGACGAGCTCGCCTTTTTCATACCGCAGACTGGACGACAATCCGTCGATCTTTGGCTCGGCCACCAGCATCAATTCTTGGTCTTCGGGAAGTGCCAGAAAGCGACGCACGCGGGCCACGAAATCGCGCACATCCTCATCGGTGAAGGCGTTGTCGAGCGATAGCATGGGACGCGCATGGCGCACCTTTTCGAATCGCTCCGCAGGTTTTGCACCCACGCGTTGGGACGGGCTGTCGTGCCGGATCAATTCGGGAAAGCGCTTCTCGATCTCATCGTTGCGCCGGCGCAATGCGTCATATTCGGCATCGGTGATGGAGGGCGCGTCGTCCTGATAGTAACGCCGGTCGTGTTCGGCGATTTCGTGCGCGAGTCGCGCCAGCTCTGTCTTGGCTTCGTTTTCGGTGAGCTGATCCGGCGATTTGCTGTTGGCGGCGCTCACGCGCGAACTCGTTTCTTGGGCTTGGATTGCGCCTGGGATTCCGCAACCAGACGGCGCGCCGCCGCACGTGCCTCGTCCGACACGGCTGCGCCCGAAAGCATGCGTGCGATTTCCTCCACCCGCTCCTCGATGTCCAGCTCGCTCACGCGGGTGGCATCCTTCTGGCGCGCGATCCGGAAATGCCGTGTCGCGCGGGCGGCCACTTGGGGCGAATGGGTGACGAGAAGCACCTGCGTGGTTTGGGCGAGGCGCTGCAATCGTTCGCCCACCGCGGCCGCAACCGCGCCGCCCACGCCACGGTCCACTTCGTCGAACACGAGCACGGCCGGCGGGCTTACCGCCGCGAGCGAAACCTTCAGTGCGAGCGCAAACCGCGCCAGTTCGCCGCCGGAGGCGATTTTCGCGAGAGGTCCAAAGGACGCGCCTTCGATGGTGGCGATCTCGAACGCGATCCGCTCGAATCCGCTGGCTCCTGCTGTGCCTTCATCAAGCGGCGCGAACGCGACGCGGAACCGCGCGGCGCCGAGTTTCAACGGAGAAAATTCTGCGGAAACCGCCTCTTCCAGATTCTTGGCTGCCGCCGCGCGACACGCCGAAAGTTCGCGTGCGCGCGCGCGGTAATCGGCGCGCAGGCGTTCCACCTCGACGGTCGCCGCGGTAATGGCCGTTCCGCTCACGTCAAGAGACGCCAGCTTGGCCTCGAATTCATCACGCAGTCGGCCAAGCGAATCCACCGGAACATTGTATTTGCGGGCCGCCGCTCGTAGCGCGAACAAACGGTCCTCGACAATTTCTAATCTTCCGGGATCGTTCTCGAGCTGTCTCAGCAGCACTTCCAACGTGCTGCGCGCCTCCTGGACCAGCGTCAACGCCGAATCCAGCGCGGTCTCCGCCGCCGAGACGGCACTGCGCCCTTCGGCCGGCAGCCGCGACAAGCGGCGAAGCGCTGCGGCCAACTGCACCTCGGCGCTGGCGTCGCCTCCGACGAAGTCCGCAGCTGCGGAAATTTCCTGCGCGAGGCGTCCCGCATTTGTGAGCAGACCGCGTGTTGTAGCCAGCGGCTCTTCCTCGCCCGGCTCGGGCGCTAGATCGCGCAGTTCTTTTGCCGCGTATTCGAGATATTCGATCTCCTCAGCCGCAGCCGCCTGCGCACGGCGCAATGAGGCGAGTCTTCCGGTCGTTGCAACCAATGCGGCGTGGCAACGGACGACCTCCTCGGCAAGGAGGGTGTGTCCGCCGAACGCATCCAGCAGCAGCCGATGCGTGGCGACATCGAACAGCCCACGATCATCGGTCTGCCCGTGGATTTCCAGAAGGAGCGAACCAATTTCGCGCGCGAGCTGAATGCCCACCGGGGAATCATTCACATAAGCACGGCTGCGGCCGTCCGCGGTTACCGCACGCCGCAGCAGGATATCATTGGCTTCAGCGTCAAAGCCGTTCGCTTTCAGCAGCACATGTGCGGGGTGATCCGGCGCGACATCGAAAACAGCGACGACAGTGGCAGCTTCCGCCCCGGCGCGGATTGCGGCGCGCCCCACGCCACGTTCACCCGCAGCTAGACTAAGGGCATCCAGCAGAATGGATTTGCCTGCACCCGTTTCGCCGGTCAGGACATTCAAGCCCGGCGCGAAGTGAAGCTCCGCCTTTTCGATCAGAACGATGTCGCGAACGGTGAGCGAGGCCAGCATGACCTGCTTT
>DASYEG010000286.1:0-1915 GCA_036499145.1 Micropepsaceae bacterium
ATTCCTCAGCGGCAAGACGCCCGAGCGCGTGGTCGAGAAAGCCATCCAGCGCATGCTGCCGCGCGGACCTTTGGGCAAGCATCAATTCGCGCACTTACGCGTCTATGCCGGCCCCGATCATCCGCATACGGCACAGCAGCCGGAAGTGCTGGATATCGTTGCAATGAACCCAAAGAACAACAATTACCGCAAAGCGAAGGCGAGCTGATATGTCCGAGGGAGTTCGCGATTTTTCCGATCTGAAGTCGACACTGATCAAGGCCAAGGTGCCTGAGCAGGCGCAAGCCGCCAACGAAGGCCGTCCGAAGCTGGACCGTCAGGGCCGTGCCTACGCGACCGGCAAGCGTAAGAACGCGGTCGCTCGCGTCTGGCTTAAGCCCGGGGCGGGCCGCATCAAGATCAACGACAAGGAAGAGAATGTGTATTTTGCGCGCCCCGTGCTACGCATGATCCTGCGCCAACCACTGGTCGCGGCGGGCCGCGATGGACAATATGACGTGATCTGCACCGTCGTGGGCGGCGGATTGTCCGGTCAGGCGGGAGCGCTGCGGCACGGCATTTCCAAGGCGCTGATCGCCTTCGAACCCGGATTGCGACCGGTCCTGAAACAGGGCGGTTTCCTCACGCGCGATCCGCGCGTCGTCGAACGCAAGAAATATGGGCGGCCCAAAGCGCGCCGGAGCTTCCAGTTCTCCAAGCGCTAAATACGGCACGCGCCGCACATCCTTGTCAGACAGCACGCCGGAGAAATCCGGTGTGCTGTTTGCGTTCAGAGGGTTTTCTGGACGAAAACGAGGTCGAGCCAACGGCCAAATTTGCGCCCGACCTCGGGCATGCGCGCGGTCTCCGAGAAACCCATCCGCGCGTGCAACGCGAGCGACGCAACATTGTCCGCGCCGATTCCCCCGATCATGACATGCTTGCCCCGCGTGCGCGCCTCGGCGATCAACTGCTCCAGCAGCATCCTGCCTATCCCGCGCCGCCATGCGTGCGGAGCGACATAGATGGAGTGCTCGACAGTGTGCCGGTAGCCGTGAAAGGGACGAAAATCGCCGAAGGCGGCATAGCCGGTCACTTCCGTGCCGGTTTCGGCAATTAATACGGGGTAACCGCGCGCCACGCGCGTCTCCCACCAGGCCTGCCGGTCCGCCAGATCGACAATGGTGTCGTTCCAGATGGAGGTTTGGTTCAGCACCGCCTCGTTGTAGATCGCCAGGATCGCCGGAAGATCGGTCTCGACGGCCGGCCGGATCACACAGCTCCCGGCGCCGTGACCAGAATTTGCCGTCGGGTCTGTCGCCTCCATGGACCTCTCCCGCCGAATATGATGGAAAGGGCCCGGCAGCCCCGCTCGCATCCGAGCGTAGCCGGAAATTCTGTCAATGTTCGCGTAAGGACGTTCTATGCCGGTCAAAATCTTCATCGATGGTGCGGCGGGGACCACGGGGTTGGAAATTCGCGAGCGGCTGCAAAACCGCGGCGAAATCGAACTCGTCGTTCTGGGCGACAAACAGCGTAAGGATGCGTCTGCCCGCGAACAGGCGCTCAACGATTCCGATATCGTGATCCTGTGCCTTCCGGACGACGCCGCGCGTGAAGCGGTAAGCCTGATAACAAATCCGAATGTCCGGGTGATCGATCCGAGCACGGCCCATCGCGTGACGGAGGGCTGGGCCTTCGGGTTTCCCGAACTGGAAGCCAAGCGCCGCGAGGAGCTGCGGCACGCCATGCGGGTGACCAATCCCGGCTGCTATTCGACCGGGTTTCTGTCCGTCATGCGGCCGCTGGTGCGCAACGCAATTGTGCCGCCCGATTGGCCGGTTCTGTGCAATGCCGTCTCCGGCTATTCCGGCGGCGGGCGGACGATGATCGCCGAATTCGAGGATTCCAACGCCGCCAATTACAGCCAGGAAGT
>DASYEG010000287.1:0-4196 GCA_036499145.1 Micropepsaceae bacterium
TGGATTTTGCCGTCCACCTTGACGCGCTGGAAGCCCTTCTTCTGCAGGTCGGCCAGTTCCTTGCGGTATTCGCCCTTGCGGCCGCGCACGATGGGGGCAAGTACGAAAAGCCGCGTGCCCTCGGGCAGCGCCAGGATGCGGTCCGCCATCTGGCTGACGGTCTGGCTTTCGATGGGCAGGCCCGTCGTGGGCGAATAGGGAATCCCGGCGCGCGCATAGAGCAGGCGCAGATAATCGTAGATCTCGGTCACCGTCCCGACGGTCGAGCGCGGATTTTTGGACGTGGTGCGCTGTTCGATGGAGATGGCGGGCGACAGGCCGTCGATATGATCGACATCGGGTTTCTGCATCATCTCCAGGAACTGGCGCGCATAGGCCGACAGGCTTTCGACATAACGCCGCTGGCCCTCGGCATAGACCGTATCGAAGGCAAGCGAGGATTTGCCGGAGCCCGACAGACCGGTGATGACCACAAGTTTGTCACGCGGAATATCGACGTCGACGTTTTTCAGATTGTGTTCGCGCGCGCCGCGAACCGAGATGGTTTTCTGCATTCAAGACCCAACAGCTAAAACGCCTACCTATGGCGAGGCGCGGCCTGCCTCGCAAGCGGCAAGTCCGGTGCAGCCTACGCTAGGATTCGATACTGGAACGAAAAGAGAACATACGCTAGGATTGCCGCCCGAGCAAATCGCGTGGACAAGTGTTTGCCGCGGGTAGTGTGCCGCCGTATCGGGCGCTAGATTGAAATTTCAGGCAAAGGAGAGATGGGTATGGCGGGCAGCGTCAACAAGGTGGTCCTGATCGGCAATTTGGGACGCGATCCCGAAGTGAGGCGGCTGACTTCGGGCGATCCGGTCGTCAATCTCTCGATCGCGACCTCGGAATCCTGGCGCGACAAGGCGAGCGGCGAGCGCAAGGAGAAGACCGAATGGCATCGCGTGGTGATCTTCAATGAAAACCTCGCGAAAGTGGCGGAGCAATATTTGAAGAAGGGCTCCAAGGTCTATCTCGAAGGCCAGCTCCAGACCCGCAAATACACCGACAAGGACGGCGCGGAAAAATATTCGACCGAGATCGTGCTGCAGAAATTCCGCGGCGAGTTGGTGATGCTCGATGGGCGCGGGGAAGGCGGCGGCGACCGGGCGGAGCGTCCGGCCATGGCGGGCGCCGGAGCCGAAGGCGGACGCAGCTTCCAGCGCGGCAACGATCTCGACGACGAGATTCCGTTCTGATTGACGGCGTTGCGAGGCGCGACGGGGGGGCGCGGGCGAGCGTGGCTTTGATCGCGACGCTGTTCCTGGCCGGCTGCGCCGCGATGGGGTCAGGGGTGCCGTCTTCGGGATTCGCGAATGACGCGGTCAAGGAGGCATATCTGCCTCTCGCGCAATGGAACCTCGATTTCAAGGGATTAGAGACCCGGCATGGGGCAGCCCTCGTTGTTGCCCCCCATGTGGCGGTCACGAACGCACACAATGCCAATCTTCTGCCGCGCGAAGCGATTTTGGCGATGTCCGATTACGATTTGCTTTTCTTCCGCACGGAAAAATCTACGCGGCCCTCCTTCGCGCCGGCTTCTTTGGGAGAGGCCGTCATTGCCTATGGCAACGGCCCCGGGGGCAGGCTGCGGCAGGCCGAAGGACAGATGCGATTCCTCGACCAACAGGTCTTGCCGCTCTGCGCGGCCTGCCGGGCGCAGCGGGTTCTCGGGTTCGAAGCCGATGCCGGCCCCGGCTTTTCGGGTGGCCCGGTGGTGGATGCCAAGAGCGGCGCTGTCTTGGGGATTATTTTCGGCTTTCGCGATAGCGACGGCCGGCGATTGATGTATGCCTATGACAGCGCGACCGTGCTGGCCGAAATGCACCGGCTTCTCGATGCGTCCGCGGGCGTGAACGATGCCTGGCGGGCCTGTTCGAATCACCGCCCGAAATGCTAGTTCCTGGGCACTGTATTTCCGTAAAGAAGCGCGGCATTTCTTCACGGATCGAGGGATAACATGGCGAAAACAGCAAAGAAGGATGCCACGCCTTCTTCCGAATCCCGGGCGAGCATTATTGCGACAGTGACCACGCCCTTAGGCCTGCTCGCCCTTATCGCTCTCATCATCGAAGCGATGCTTGCAGCATTTGCGGTGCGTGCGCAGGGGCAGGATTTCACCATCCTCGTTTATGGGATGCTGGCTTCGTTACTGATGTTTTTGGCGATTGTTGGAGGGGTGCTGGCTTTTCGGCCCCAGGCTCTAGGCCCTGCCGCACCGTCACTTCTGCAAGTCCCGGCGGTTCCGGCCAAACTGAAATATGATTTCGACGTGTTCTTGTCGGCGCCAATGGCCGCCTTTACCACCGAAGCGGCCTATACGGCAGGGCGCGCCGACGTGCTGAGGGTCATGGCCGCGCTCAAAGAGCATCTGGATCTCGAACGCGTCTATTTCGCCGGTGAGACGATCGAATCGATCGCGGGTTTTGATGCGATGGCGGTAGCTGTTGAGGAAGATCTCGACAAGATTCGCAACAGCCGGATTTTTGTCATGCTCTACCCCGTCAAGATCGTGTCGAGCGTTTTGGTCGAGGCCGGATACGCCTTGGCCCTGCGGTGCCCGACGCTCATCTTCGTGCGGGACTTGGCAGACCTTCCGTTTTTGCTGCGCAATGCTGCCGAAGTGCTGCATTATGTGCGGGTGGTGGTAGAACCCGATACGCCGGCGATCCTCGCACGCCTTAAGAAGAATGGAATCAAGCTGATTCCGGCGGCATGAAAATTTGCCGCATTTCGGCAATCGTCACCTTTGAGCACAAGTCATGCTCAGGGATATTGGCTGCCCGGTGCCATAAATGCTAATCCAGTCGCCAACCCGCGTAACAGACGCCAGCGCGCGCTTATAGAGATGTAAGTTTGAGCATAGAAGACGACCATAAAAGCGCCGATGGCGGCGGTCCGCCCGGCGGCAATGTCAGCCCCGTCGCCATCGAAAGCGAGCTGAAGCGGTCCTATCTCGATTATGCGATGAGCGTGATCGTGAGCCGCGCGCTCCCCGATGTGCGCGATGGGCTTAAACCCGTGCACCGGCGCATCCTCTATTCGATGCACGAGAACGGGAACGATTGGAACAAGCCGTATCGCAAGTCCGCCCGCATCGTTGGCGACGTCATCGGCAAGTACCACCCGCATGGCGATCAGGCGGTGTATGACGCGCTGGTGCGCCTCGCGCAGGATTTTTCCATGCGGCTGCCGCTCATCGACGGGCAGGGCAATTTCGGCTCCGTCGACGGCGATCCTCCGGCGGCCATGCGCTATACCGAAGTGCGCCGGGCGAAGGTGGCCCATTGGCTGACCGAGGACCTCGAAAAGGGCACGGTCGACTTCCAGGACAATTACGACGCCAGCGAGCACGAACCCATCGTGATGCCGGCGCGCTTTCCCAACCTGCTGGCCAACGGCGCGGGCGGCATCGCGGTCGGCATGGCGACCAATATCCCGCCGCACAATCTGGGCGAGGTGATCGACGCCGCGCTGGCCTATATCGAAGATCCCTCCATCTCCATGGAGACGCTGACCGAGATCGTGCCGGGTCCCGATTTTCCCACCGGCGCGCTGATCCTTGGCCGCAACGCGCCGCGCGCGGCGCTGGCGCGCGGGCGGGGCTCGATATTGATGCGCGCCAAGCTCCAGATCGAGGAACTGCGCAAGGACCGCGAAGCGATCATCGTCACCGAGATTCCCTATCAGGTGAACAAGGCGCGCATGCTGGAACGCATCGCCGATCTGGTGCGCGACAAACGTGTCGAAGGCATTTCTGAGCTGCGCGACGAAAGTGACCGCCACGGCATGCGTGTGGTGATCGAACTGAAGCGCGACGCTTCCGCCCAGGTGGTGCTCAATCAGCTTTATCGCTTCTCGGAATTGCAGACGAGTTTCGGCGTGAACATGCTGGCGCTGAACGGCGGCCGTCCCGAGCTGATGAATCTGAAGCAGATGATCGCCGCCTTCGTGCTGTTTCGCGAGGAAGTGGTCACGCGCCGCACGCGCCACGATCTCGAAAAAGCTCGCGACCGCGGCCACACGCTGGTGGGTTTGGCCATCGCGGTCGCCAATATCGACGCGGTCATCGCGCTCATTCGCGCGGCCCCCGATACCGCGACCGCCAAAGCGCAATTGATGGAGCGCGCCTGGCCGGCAAAGGATGTCGGTCCGCTGGT
>DASYEG010000288.1:0-2389 GCA_036499145.1 Micropepsaceae bacterium
CAAACCATGCTCGGCCGCATCGAGGAATGGCGCATGTGGGTCTTGTGCGACCGCGAGCCGATTGCCGATTGGAGCAAGGGGCGGGTGACATTGCTCGGCGATGCCGCCCATCCGATGCTGCAATATCTGGCGCAAGGGGCAGGCATGGCGCTTGAGGATTCGCTATGCCTCGCGAAATGTCTCGATGAGGCCGAGAGCGTGGAGGCTGCCTTAGCCGCCTATTCGCGGGCGCGCTATTTGCGTACGGGACGCGTGCAATTGACGGCGCGGCTCTATGGCGAATTCTATCACGCCGACGGCGTGCGCCGGGAATTGCGCAACGCCTTCGTCAAAAACGCCAGCTATGAAGCGCTCGCCTGGCTGTACGACCCACAACCGGATTAGTGCCCGCCTCCGCCGATGCCTTCCAGCGCATAATAATCTGAAGGAACGGTTTCATCGCGCTGGCTCCCCGTCCTCATGTTGAAGACCAGTGTCAGCACTACGCTGACACCGAAATTTAGCAGCACGGAGGTGATCGCGATATAGGCCCGGATGGCGATGCCGAACATTTGAAATTCGTAGATCGCGCCGAATTTGTTCGCTGCCGCCATCCAGGTGCCAACGATCATGCCCACGGCCCAGCCGATCAGCAGCGCCTTGGAATTAAGCCAGCGCGTATAGAGACCGAAGATCATCGCGGGGAAGGTGTGGATGATCCAGATGCCGCCCAGCAATTGCATCTGGATGGCATATTCGTGCGGCAGGAAGATGATGAACATCAAGGCGCCGACCTTGGCCACCAGCGACATGGTCTTGGCCACGCGCGATTCCTGCATCGGGTTGCAGTTCGGGTTGATGAATTCGCGATAGATGTTGCGGCTGAAGAGATTGGCCGAGGCGATGGACATGATCGCGGCCGGCACCAACGCGCCGATGCCGATGGAGGCGAAGGCAAAGCCCACGAACCAGGATGGGAAGACCTGAAGGAACAGCGCGGGGACCGCGAAATTGGGGCCAAATTGCTTGAAGGCGTTGGCATAGGCGGGCATCTCCCGCACGCCGACCGCCAGCGCCATGAAGCCCAGAAGCGCGATGAGACCGAGCAGGAACGAATAGGCCGGAAGGAGCGCTGCGTTGCGGCGGATCACATGGCGGCTGGAGGAGGAGAGCACGCCGGTCACCGAATGAGGATAGAGGAACAGCGCCATGGCCGAGCCCAGGAACAACGTCGCGTAGCCGGTATAGGAGCCGAGATTGTCGGGCAGCAGCAGCTTTTCCGGCGGCACCGCCGCGAAGACCTTGCTCCAGCCGCCGACTTCCAGAGGGATCACGATCACGGCCGCGAACACCGTGATGTAGATCATGATGTCCTTGATGATCGCGATGGCCGCGGGCGCGCGCAAGCCGCTGAAATAGTCGAACGCCGCCAGGATCGCGAAGGAGAGGATGAGCGGCAGATAGACGAGAAAGCCCGCCAATTGAACGCCCATGGCCGCGATGACGACCTCAAGCCCGATCAACTGCAGCGCAATGTAGGGCAGCGTCGCCAGGATGCCGGTCAGTGCGATGGCGAGCGCGAGCCAGCGGTCGCCGTATCGGCCGCGGATGAAATCGGCTGCCGTGATGTAGCCGCGCGCGCGCGCCACCGACCACAGCCGTGGGAACACCACGAAGACGAAAGGATAGATCACGATCGTGTAGGGCACCGCGAAAAATGCCAGCGCGCCCGCGCCGAACGCCAAGGCCGGCACCGCGATGAACGTATAGGCCGTGTACAGATCACCGCCCAAAAGGAACCAGGTGATGAGGGTTCCGAACTTGCCGCCGGCCAACCCCCATTCGTGCAATTGATCGAGATCGCCCCGTTTCCAGCGCGCCGCGGCGAAGCCCACGAACGTCACCAGCGTGAAGAAAAACACAAAGACGATCAGAGCCGTCACATTCAATGGCATTACGCGTTTCCCCCCGGCCGCTTAGCGCGGTTCCGTGCCGTAATAGACGACGGCGGTAATGATCATGCTGACGAAAATCCAGGCGAGCTGGAACCAATAGAAGAATGGAAATCCGAACAGCGTAGGCTCGATTGTGTTGTACAAGGGCACATAGAGAACGATCATCGGGACCAGCAGCAGCCAGAGCAGGGCGCGCCCGCCGCCGTTTCCGCCTTCTTCGCGATTTTCCATCTTGCTCCCCCCGGGCTCTTCTCCCCTGACCTCTGATTAAGCCAAGTTTAGCATTGTGCCAAGCAGTTGCTCCGCCAACACAAAATTTTCGCTCTCTGGCGGGTGGCTGCGGTTTCGGGTAGCTTTGGGCCCAAAATAACGAGGCAGGAGGTGCGTTTGTTCGCCAGGCTTAACCACGTCGCCATCGTGAGTGAAAATTACGCGCAGCTCAGCAAATTCTACGA
>DASYEG010000289.1:0-5416 GCA_036499145.1 Micropepsaceae bacterium
ATCGACCAACGCTGCCGCCCGCGCGCGCATCTCCTCTTTCGGCAGGCGCTTCTGCAGTTCCAGGCCGTACGTCACATTGCCGAGCACCGTGCGCCAGGGAAAAAGCGAATCCTGCTGGAACACCATGGCGCGATCCGGACCTGGCGAAACGATTGTCTTGCCATCGACGCGGATGTCGCCGCCGGTCAATTTCACCAGCCCATCGACCGCGTTCAGGAAGCTGGATTTGCCGCAGCCGGAAGGCCCGACAATGGCGACAAGTTCGCCTTCGCGCACCTCCAGATCGATGCCGCCGAGTACGGGAAGCTGCCGTTTCATCCGCTCATTGGCGAAGCTGAGCCGCACGCCTCTTGCTGCGAGCTTCACCTGCGGCGAATTGTTCATGGAATTTTCCATCCCGTCATGGCCGGCCATCCACGGACACTACCGCAAACGGTGTTCATGGATCGCCGCGACAAGCGCGGCGATGACGAAATATTTATTGCTTCAGAACAGCCCGCGACAAACTTCATTTCAACCCGGCGAAGAAGCCTTCCTTTTCGAGGACATCGAGGGGTTGGGTGTAAACGAGCTGCTCAGGTTTCACCTTCGCCGCCGCCGGCACGCGCGTCTTCAATTCGTCGAGCACCAGCGCGATGCCTTTCATCGAGGGCCGCGGCACATCGGGGTAAACCTTGGTGGTGAAAATGTCATAGGCCTTGTCCAGCGCCGGTCCCGGTTTTGCCTTCAGGAAGGCGGCGGCCGATTTCAGGGCGTCCGCCCGATTGGTCTTGAAACTGTGGATGCCGTCGGAAATCCCCATCAGGAAGTGCTTCACGATGTCGGGATTCTTGGCGATGAAAGCGCGCGTCGAAACATAAGAGGTGTTGGGATAATCGCTCGCGAGCGCGAGACAATCGGCGAGCACGTGGAAGCCCTTTTCCTCCAGCTCCCCGGTGCGTGGATATTGCTCCAGCGAGGCGTCGATCTGGCCCGACAGCATGGCTGCCGTGCGTGTGCCCTCGCCGCCCAATTGCAGGATGGTCACATCGGTGCGCTTGAGACCCAGGCTGCGCAACGTGTAGGTCGCGGCCACATCCGATGTCGCGCCATAACGCGATATCGCGATTTTCTTGCCCTTCAGATCGGCGGCCGATTTGATATTGCCCTTCACGACAAGCTGGAACGGCAATTGATTGGAAATGCCGCCGATGAAGACGACATCGGCACCGGCCACGGCCGCCGCCGCCGCCGGCGCATAGCCGTTCTGCGCGATCCCCATCGAGCCGCCCACCATGGCGGCCGAAAGCGTCGTGCCGCCATCGATATAGGCGAGCGTCACGTCGAGCCCGTATTTCTTGAAGATGCCCTTTTCGACCGCGTAATTCATCGGCGCGGTGGTCATGGAATAGCCGTCATAGCCGACGCGCAAGGGAATCAGTTTCCGGGCGGCCCCCTGCGCGAAACCGGGTGTCCCATGCGCCATCGGCACGGCGAGGATTGCCGCAACCGCCAAACGCGCAAACCGGAAAACCTGCACTCCGTTCCTCCTGATGTTCAAGAATCGGGCTTGATGTTCAAAAATCGGGTTTTCCGGCGGTCGGGGTGCCGTAATCGAACAGGTTGGAATTGTTCTCGGCGCAGATGTTCTCCACCAGCGTGCGCTTGCCCCGCTGATAGCGGCGCATCGCCTGCCAGGGCTGGTTGAACGTATCGGGATCGTTGACCGTGGTGACGACTTCGAGTTTGTCGCCATTGTCGATCAGCCGCCAGCGCTCGGTGACGTGCAGTTTTTCGGTATGCGGCGTGCGATAGGCATCGACAAACGTCTTCGTGTTCAGCGCGATGGTGTCGACCACCAGCGTATCGCCTTCATAATGGCCGACCGAATCTCCGTACCAGGACGGTTTAGGATGAGCGGTATGGGGCACGTTCAGATAAATGTGCCGGGTCTCCGCATTGCCGTCGAAGATCATCGTCACTTCGCTCGGCGATTGGACGAAGAACAAAGCGCCGCCCCCCATCGCGATGAAGCCCGGAACGCCGCCCGGCTTGCAGGATGAGCGCGGCGAATAGGCGATCTTGCCTTTGAGAACCTCGTCATTGTCCTTTTGCATGACATCCTTCGCCCATTGCTTGAGATTGGGGTTCGTGACGTCGCCGATACGAAAGCTCGCCTGCCCGGGGCCGTTGGGCTGATAATGATAATGCGGGTCCTGGCCGACGGGCGCGGGCGAGCCGGGGACGGCAAGAAAATTCCCGCCGCCGATGCCGACCCATGCCGTCTCGCTGGACGAGGAAAAATCGGGCGGCGCCGCCGCGGTGGGTGCTGCGCGGGTGAGGACCGGAATCAGCGCGGTCGCGCAGACCGCGAGCGAGGCGATGAGCCGGGAATTTCTTGAAACAAATCCGGACATCGTTTCTCTCCCTGGTCCGCGCTGTTCCTGCCCTTGCCGTTCTATACTCGTATCGCCGGCACGCTCACGCCAGCAGCGCCTTCATCTTCTCCTGATTCATGCCCTTCATGAGTTGATCGACAAGGGCGGCCAGCGGCACCGGCATTTTCGCATCCTGAGCCAATTCCAACGCCACATCCATGTCCTTCTCCGCCCATTTGCCGGTGCTTTTGCCCCAGCGTTCGAGCGACCAATTCGCGCCGGACGAATGTTGGAGGGCCGCGATCAGCTTGGGCACATCCGCGCCCAGTTTCTTGGCGAAAGACAGCACCTCGTAATTCGCCACCATGCAGGCCCACAGCAGCATGTTGTTGGCGGTCTTGGTGAGCTGGCCGGTGCCGGATGGGCCGACATGCATCACATTGGCGCCAAAGGCCGAGAGCGCGGGTCTCGCCTTTTCGAAATGGGCTACCTCGCCGCCACAAAAAACCGTGAGCGTGCCATTGTCGGCGGCTTCCTGGCCCAGCACCACGGGCGTGTCGAGCAGGCCGAGCCCGCGTTTGGCGCAGACGCTTGCCAGTTCGCGCGCGGTTTCGGGCGAGGTCGAACTGGCGACACAGATGACCGCGCCTTTGGGCAGCCGGTCGAGCAGTCCCGAATGCAGCACCACGTCTTCGACCTGCGCGTCGGTTGCGACCATCACGATCACCACGTCCGCGCCCGCGCCGGCTTCGGCGGGGCTGTCGACGATGGTGACGCCCGCATCCATGGCGCGCTGTGCGGCAACCGGGGCCACATCATAGCCGGCGACAGCGAAACCCTTGTTCACCATGTGCCGCGCCATCTGATAGCCCATGGCGCCCAAGCCAATCACGCCGGTGTTTTTCACGCTCATCCTTCGCCCTTCCCTAAACGCAATTTCGCGGTCGCCTGCTCGTCAATCCGCCAGGCGCTGTCCTTTTTCACCACCGCCACGCCGTAATCGCGCGCGGCACGCTCTTGTGAAACATAACCCTGCGCCACATCGGCGAGCACGCTTTGCGGCTCGCGCTGATGCGGATCGCCCAGCCCACCGCCGCCCGGCGTCTCCAGCCGGAAGATATCGCCCGCCTTCAGCGGATAATCGGCATAGCGCGTGGGCAGATGCTTTTCATCGGCGGTTCCGGGATTGATGGTGAGATCGCCGGTGCGGCCATTGCCGCCCTCGCGCGCGCCCAGAGGCGGGATCACATGTTTGGACGAGCGGATGGAAAATCGCGCATCGGCAAGATTGACATATTCGCGCAGGATCCCCAGACCGCCACGGAATTTTCCCGCGCCGCCGGAATCGGGAATCAGCTCGAAACGTTGCACGCGCGTGGGAAATTCGCTTTCGATGATTTCGATGGAGGCGATCTTCGCATTGCTCTGATTGACCGACGTGCCCGAGGCGCCGTCCTTGGTCGCACGTCCGCCCGCACCACCGCCCACGATTTCATATTGCACATAGGTCTTGCCTGCCGAGGTCGCGCGGCCGCCGATGATGATGGAGCGGCTGCCGCAGCCATCGGCCCGCGCGCGCGCCGGAACCGCATGCGAGAGCGCGGCAAACAACGCCTCCACCATCGCGTGCACGGTCGCATTGTAGGTGTTGACGGCGGCGGGGAAACGCGGGTTCAGCACGCTGCCCTCGCGCGTTGTCACCTCGAAGGCGCGCATGATGCCGGAATTGATGAAGATGAGCGGATCGACCAGCGAAATGAGCACATAGCCGACCGCGGCCTTGACCAGAGGCGGCCGCACATTGGCCGGGCCCTTGGTCTGATCGGCCGAACCCGAGAAGTCGAAGCGGATCGCATCGCCCTTTTTTTCCACCACGACATGGACGCGCACGGGCTTGTTCAGATCGATGCCGTCATCGTCGACGAAACGCTCCGCCTCGAAGCGCCCATCCGTCCATTCGACCATGGCGGCTTTCATTTTCGCTTGCGCCAAATCGAGCAGCCGCTGGAAACTCGCAAGCGCGGTGTCCTTGCCGAATTTCGCGATCAGCTCGTCCATGCGCTGCTCGCCGAGACGGCTCGCGCCGAGCTGCCCGCGTATGTCGCCCAGCACCAGCTCAGGCGTGCGGCTGTTGGCGGCGATGATGCGCTCGATCTCGACATTGCGGTGGCCGCCGCGAACATAGCGCACCGCCGGCAGATGCAGCCCTTCGTTGAAGGTCTCGCGCGCCTGGCCGGAGCATGACCCCGGCACCGGACCGCCGATATCGCTCTTGTGCGCAATCGAGCCGCAGAATCCGATCAGCTCGCGCGCGAAAAAGATGGGCGTGATCACCGCCATGTCGGGAGCGTGCGGGCTGCCGCCTTCATAGGGGTGGTTGATGAGATAGGCATCGCCTTCGACGATGTCACCGCCATAGCCGCGGATGACGGCGGCACAACAGGCCGGAAACGCGCCCATGTGCAGCGGCAGCACGACATGCTGCGCGATCACATCGGCATTGGTGTCGAGAATGGCGCAGGAGGCATCCTGCGATTCGCGCACGATGGTCGAGAAGCCGGTGCGGAAGAGCGAATTCTGCATCTCCTGCACGATGCCCGAAAGACTCGCTTTGATGATTTCGAGATCGACTGCGCCAAGCTCAGCCATCTCAGACCGCCCCGCCGCCGATGAGGATGTTTTTGTATTCATCGACGCGCGCGCGCATTCCCGGCGGTATCACCGTGGTGGCATCGAGCTGATCGACGATGGCCGGCCCCGCGAAAGCAATGCCAACATCCAGCCGTTCGCGCTGATAGACAGGGCAATCCAGTGTGACGCCGCCAAAGCGCGCTTTGCGGGTTTCGCGCAAGGCATCGCCAAGCGCGCGGCCTTCGGATCTGTGCTTGGGCAGCGCGACCGGCGGCACCTGGCCCACACCACGCAGACGATAGGAGACGATTTCGACCGGCTCCTCGGGCGCGGTGTGACCGAACATCTGTCTGTGCGTTTCATCGAAGCGCGCGCGTAGACTTGCGATGCTGCCGTCACCAAGCGGATAATCGCACGCAATCGTGATC
>DASYEG010000290.1:0-2118 GCA_036499145.1 Micropepsaceae bacterium
CGCGTGGTGAGCAGCACATCGTCCTGCTCGGTGCAGATCTGCACGTCCACGATGCCATCGCCCGCTTCGAGCTTCATGGCGATCTTGCCGGCTTTGTTGATGTTCACGAAGTCGGAGAGTTCGTTGCGCCGCACGTCGCCGGACTTGGTGGCGAACACGACATTCAGCTTCTCCCACGCACTTTCATCTTCGGGCAGCGGAAGAATGGTGGTGATGCGCTCATGCTCAGACAATGGCAGCAAATTCACCATCGCCTTGCCTTTGCCCTGAATGCGGGCTTCGGGAAGGCGCCAGACCTTGAGCTTGTAGGCCATACCGGTGGAGGAGAAGAACACCATCGGCGCATGGGTGTTGGCGACAAAGATGTTGGTGGCGAAATCTTCCTCGCGCGTCGACATGCCGGCGCGGCCTTTGCCGCCGCGGCCCTGCACGCGGTATTCGGCGATGGGTGTGCGCTTGATATAACCGGCGTGGGTGACGGTGATCGCGACATCCTCACGCTCGATCAAAGCCTCGTCTTCGATCTCCACATCGGCATCGACCAGTTCGGTTCTTCGCGGCGTGGCGAACTCGTCTTTGATCGCCTTCAGTTCGTCTTTCACGATGGTCAGAACACGCGGGCGCGAGCGCAGGATGTCGAGATAATCCTTGATGAATTCGCTGAGCTTGGTGACTTCATCGCCGATTTCGTCGCGGCCCAGAGCGGTCAACCGCGCAAGGCGGATTTCGAGGATGGCCTTAGCCTGCTCTTCCGAGAGCTTGATCGTGCCGTCTTCCAGCATGATATGGCGCGGATCGGCGATCAGCAGCACCAGCGGCGCCACATCCTTTGCCGGCCATGCGCGTTCCATCAACTGCTCGCGGGCCGTCGCGGTGTCGGGCGCGTTGCGGATGAGATGGATCACATCGTCAATATTGGCGACAGCAATGGCGAGGCCGACCAAGATGTGCCCCCGGTCGCGCGCCTTGTTAAGCTCGAACCGCGTGCGGCGCATCACAACTTCCTCGCGGAAGTTGGTGAAGGCGCCGATCATGTCCTTCAGGTTCATGATCATGGGACGGCCGGCATTCAGCGCCACCATGTTCACGCCGAAGGTCGTCTGCAGTTCGGAGAAACGATAGAGCTGGTTCAGCACCACCTCCGCCGACGCGTCGCGCTTGATCTCAATGACCACGCGCATGCCATGGCGATCGCTTTCGTCGCGGATGTCGCCGACGCCTTCGATGCGCTTGTCGCGCACGAGTTCAGCGATCTTCTCCTGCAAACGCGCCTTGTTCACCTGATAAGGAAGCTCGGTGACAATGATGGCGTCGCGGTCTTTGCGGATTTCCTCGATGGCGCAGCGTGCGCGCATGAGGATCGAACCGCGGCCGCGTGCAAGCGCGCCACGCGCGGCTTGCTTGCCAATGAGGAGCGCGCCAGTCGGGAAGTCCGGCCCCGGCACGATTTCGGTCAGCGCATCCATGCCGATGGACGGATCGTCGATATAGGCAAGGCAGGCGTCGATCACTTCGCCCAGATTGTGCGGCGGGATGTTCGTTGCCATGCCGACGGCAATGCCGCCCGCGCCGTTGACGAGCAAATTGGGAAAGCGGGCGGGAAGAACAATCGGCTCGCGCTCGGAGCCGTCATAATTGTCCTGGAACGGCACCGTGTCCTTGTCGATGTCCTCGGACAGCATGTGCGCAATCTTGGAACGACGCGATTCCGTGTAACGCATCGCCGCGGGCGGATCGCCGTCGACAGAACCGAAATTGCCCTGCCCGTCGATGAGCGGCGCGCGCATGGAAAAATCCTGCGCCATACGCACCAAGGCGTCATAGATCGATTGGTCGCCATGCGGATGATACTTACCCATCACGTCGCCGACGATCAGCGCGCATTTGCGATAAGGCTTGTTCCAGTCGCGATTGTTCTCATGCATCGAAAACAGGATGCGCCGATGCACCGGCTTCAGGCCGTCACGCGCGTCCGGCAGGGCGCGCGAAACGATGACGCTCATGGCGTAATCGAGGTAGGAACGCTTCAGTTCGTCCTCGATGGCGATGGGCAAATGCACAGAGCCGCCGGAGGGGGGAGTGGCGGCGGAGGTGTCGCTCAAAATACGTTCCTTTTCA
>DASYEG010000291.1:0-2388 GCA_036499145.1 Micropepsaceae bacterium
CGCACTCTGATGGGTGCCGCCGCGGCCACGGCCGTAATGCCGACATTCCGAGCTCGGGCGCAGGCGAAGCCGGTGATCAAGATCGGGGTGATGAACGACCAGTCCGGCCCGTATCGCGACGTGAACGGCCCGACCGGGGTCGCCTGCACCAAGCAGGCGGTGCAGGAGTTCGCCGCCCACGGTTTCGACGTCGAGGTCGTGGACGCCGACCATCAGAACAAACCGGATGTCGCGGTGTCGCTGGCGCGCGAGTGGTTCGATCAGCGTGGTGTCGACATCATCATGGATATTGCTGCGACGTCGTGCGCGCTGGCGCTGGCGTCGATCGTCAAAGAGAAAAACAAGATCATGATCGCCACCAGCACGGCGTCGTCGGACATCACCGGCAAGGCATGCACGCCGAATTCCATGCACTGGTCGTTCGACACTTATATGGAGGCGAAATCCACCGGCGGTGCGATGGTCAAAGCCGGCGGCGATACCTGGTACTTCATCACCCCGAACTATGCGTTCGGCGCCGCCACCCAGCGCGACACCAGCCATTTCGTCGAGGCCGGCGGCGGCAAGGTGTTGGGATCACAGGTGTACCCATTCCCGGAAACCACGGATTATTCAGCATTCCTGATCCAGGCACAGGCGTCCGGCGCGAAGATCCTCGGCATCTGCGGCGCAGGCGCCGACCTGATCAACATCATCAAGCAGGCGCACGAATTCGGCCTGTCGAAGACGATGAAACCGGCAGCGATGGTCGCCTACACCACCGACATGCACTCGGTGGGGATCGAGATGGCGGCCGGCACGCGGCTGTCGGAGACGTATTACTGGGACCTGAACGAGCGGACGCGGAGCTTCCAGAAGCGCATCCAGCCGAAGGTGAAGCTGTGGCCGAACATGGCGCAGGCGGGCAACTATTCCTGCACGCTGCACTACCTGAAGGCGTGCCATGACATGGGGGCGGCACAGGCGAAACTGAGCGGAGCGGAGACAACGGCCAGGATGAAGGCGATGCCGACCGACGACGACTGCTTCGGGCCGGGCAAGATCCGCGAGGACGGGCGCAAGATCACCCCGGCCTATCTGTTCGAGGTCAAGCAGCCGCACGAGAGCAAGCATGAGTGGGATTTGTACAAGCTGATCGGCATCACGCCGGCGGAAGACGCCTTCCGGCCGCTGTCAGATCATGCTTGTCCGCTGGTGAAGGCGTAGACGCCGGGTGGGCCTGTCGCTGCCGGGCAGCGGCGGGCGTTATTTCCCGAAGCGAAGGGAAGCCGCGGGCACCGTCAGGTCGATTTTGCGGGCCGAGGTGTCCGGCGCCTCGGCGACTTCTTCGACGGTGTGCCAGGGACGTTCTGCCGCGGGGCGAAGGTCGGACGGCGCCCGGTTGATGGCCTCGATCGGGGCGGGGCGGCTGATGTCGGCGGTCACCCGGCCGCTATCGGGGCGATCGTAGATGAAGCCGTAGGTCGGGTAGATTGATCCGAACTCTCCACCGCGGCCCAATTCGACACGCACCGCGGACCAGTCGTTGGCCTCGGACACATCGACCACCGCGACATCGCGGGAGATGCCGCCACGGCCGCCGGCTCCGGGCCAGTTGGCATGATCCACCATGATTTCACGCGGGTTCACCACGCTCGAAACAACGGCGACGTGACCTAGGCGCATGCGGCCATTCGCACGGAAATTGAGAACGCTGCCGGCTTCGGGCCGATCACCGCGGGCGTAGCGGCCCTCGGCGTTGTCCCACCATTGCCAGGCATTGCCGGCGACCTCGATCCCGGAGACCTCGCGGGCGTACGGCACGCAGGAAATGCCGTGATAGCGCATGGCGTATCGACGGCCGACCAAATGCATCGCATGGGAGAACCGGGCGTGCGACGAGAAAGCCATGCGGGTGCTGAGCGCGTGCGCATGATGCGAGGCGACGGTATGATGGGATGCGATGGTATGCGCTTTGACGGGGCGGCTATGGCGTGCGGCTTCGGCGTGGGCGGCAAACATGGTGCAACTGAGCAGGAGCGTCGAGCGCAAAAGCCAAGCTTTAGTTCCTGTTCCGACCGACCGCATAGACTCGTCTCCCGCACAAACGCTAGTCAAGACGTGCGGTAACAGCAGGGTTGCAAAGGTGACAACCCTATCGGGGCAAGATTCCTCCCGCGTTAACTCATTTCGCCATTTTTGGCCTGTGGATAACCATAGTTATAAGGGATATATCCCTAATCACAGAATTGTGACCCGAAGGTATTAATTGAAATGTTACACGTGTGACTTTTGTGCATCGCCCTGATGCAGCATTGGCGCCACAGCTTCGGACCGATCGCGGGCGACATCGTCTCACGTTATGAGACTTCGGGGGATGCTTGACCGGTTGTGGCGGCACGCGGAGAA
>DASYEG010000292.1:0-13516 GCA_036499145.1 Micropepsaceae bacterium
ATCCTGAATTATTTCATGCACCGGCAGGGACGGGTGATTTCGCAGACCGAACTGATCGAGCATCTTTATCCGCTGGAAGAGGAGCGCGATCCCAACACGATCGAGGTCTATATCGGCCGGTTGCGGCGCAAATTGGGCCGCGACTCCATCAAGACGCTGCGCGGTCTCGGATATCGCTTCGGATGAGCGTGCTGCTTCCCCGCTCCTTGCGCGCGCGGCTCGTCATCGGCGCGTTCATCTGGATCACGGTGGGCGTTTCGGCCGCGGGCATCTTCATCTCCGCCTTGTTCCGCCAACATGCCACCGAGCTCGCCGATTCGGAAATGCGCGCTCATCTCGAAGAGCTGGCATCCCTCATCGATGTCAGCCCGCAAGGCGAACCCGAATTGTATCGCGCCCTCAGCGATCCGCGGTTTTCGCAGATGGGATCGGGCTATTCCTGGCAGGTGAGCCGCGAGGGCAAGCAACTGATCAAATCCACCTCGGCCAGTACCGACGATCTGCCTATCCCAGCCGATCCGCTCGTCAATGGAGAGATCAGAAAACTCACCGTGCCGAGCGGACGCGAGACCATGATCGTCTACGAAACCTTGTTCTCGCCGGTCAGCGGGAGCGATCCGCTGCGGCTGCAGGTGAATGTCGATTCCGGGATCATCGACCGCGTGCTGCGGACCTTCAACATCTCGCTGGCCATTTCGATGGTGCTGCTGGCCGTCGCGCTGAGCACGGCGGCGGCCTTGCAGGTGGTGTTCGGTCTTCAGCCCATGGCGCGGCTCGGTCGCGCGCTGCGCGCCATCCGCGCGGGCAAGACGACCCATCTGCCGAGGAGCTTCCCGCTGGAGGTGCAGCCGGTGGTGGACGATCTCAACAGCCTGATCGACGTGAACGGCCAGATGGTGGTGCGCGCCCGTGCGCAGGCGGGCAACCTCGCGCACGCGCTGAAGACGCCGCTCGCGGTGCTGACCGACGAAGCCTACCAACTCCAGAATCGCGGACAGGCGGAGGCCGCGCAAGTGATTCTGCAGCAATGCCAGCGCATGGAACGTCAGATCGATTACCAGATCGCGCGGGCCCGCGCGGCTGCGTCGCGTTCGGTTCCGGGAGTCAACGCGCCTTTGCTGCCGGCGGTCGCCAATATCGTCAGCGCCATGAAGCGTCTCTACGCCGCGAAGGAGCTGGAGTATGCGATCGCCATTGCGCCCGATTGCATCGCGATGTGCGACCCGATGGATTTGAACGAGATGCTCGGCAACCTCATCGACAATGCCTGCAAATGGAGCCTCAAACGCGTCGCCATCAGGGGGGCGGTCGATGAGACGGCCAACCAGGCCGTTGTCGCGGTCGAAGATGACGGTCCGGGTCTGCCTATGGACTCGCGCGAGATGGTTTTCCAGATCGGACAGCGCCTCGACGAACGCGTGCCCGGCTCCGGCCTCGGCCTCTCCATCGTGCGCGATCTGGCGCAGCTTTATGGCGGCGAGATTCGCCTGGAGGATTCCGATCTCGGGGGCCTGAGAGCCATGCTGCGCCTTCCCCGCGTGGTTTCCTAACTATCGGCCAATGAATTGGCGATGCGTACGCGCACTGCGTCGAGATTGGGAAGCACCCCCGCACACAGAATCCGAATCTCCGGTGTCGCCTCCAGCAAATCGGGCACCATGATCGCGGCCATGCCCGCACCATGGGCGGCCCGGATGCCGTGATGCGAATCTTCCAGCGCCAGGCATTGCTTTGGGCTCACGCCCAGCAAATTCGCCGCCTTGAGGAAGCATTCCGGATGGGGCTTGGGGCGCTCGACATCGTCGCGGGTGACGAGGGCGGCGATAAATTTCGCCAGTCCCGTCCGCATCAGGTTTTCTTCGCTGCGCGCGCGTCCCGTCGAGGTTGCGACCGCGGCCGGAATGCCGCGCGCCTTGAGGAAGCTCAGCAATTCGCGGGCGCCGGGTTTGACGGGCACCTCGCTCCGGCAGAGGTCTTCGAAATACAGCCGGCATTTCTCGCGATAGTCCGAAAGCGGGAAATCCGCCCCGAAATGCGCCTGCAACTGCCGGTCGTTGGCGTCGCGCGCATGCCCGATCAGGCTGAGGAACAACGTATCGTCCATGCGATAGCCAAGGTCTGTGGCGGACGCGAACATCGCCTCGCGCACGATGCGTTCGGTATCGAGCAGGAGTCCGTCCTTGTCGAAGATGACGGCGGACAAGGGTGAGGGAATCATCGCCAGGTTCCGGGCTGCTGCGAATCACTCTAACGCGGCCCTTTGGCGTGCGCATCCTTCGTTTCCGGCGTGCGACCCGATATGGTCGGCGGCGCAATAGCCATCACCGGTAGAGACATCATGAATGAGGCCAGAATCGGCGGGAATCCCTTCACCTCCGGCATGGCCGATTTCGTCGCCGGGCTCACCTACGACGCCATTCCGGACGCCGTCATCGCGCGCATCAAGCTGCTGATCCTGGATTCGCTCGGCTGCGCGATCTTCGGCGCCGACCTGGAATGGAGCCGCATCCTGATGGAGACGCTGGCGCGGGTGGACACCTCCGTCGGAGCGAGTGTGTGGGGCACCGCGCGGCGGCTGTCCGCGCCCCACGCCGTTCTGGTCAACGGAACGCTGGTGCAGAGCTTCGAGCTGGACGACGTCCATCGGCAGGGCGTTCTGCATGTCGGGGCCGTGACGCTGCCGCCTCTCTTCGCCGTGGCGGAGATGCGGCCTGGCATGAGTGGCCGCGATTTTCTCGCTGCCGCGGTGGCGGGTTATGAAATCGGTCCACGCGTCGGCATGTGCATGGGACAGGAGCACATCGTCCAGGGCTGGCATTCCGGTGCGACGGTCGGGGTCTTTTCCGCCGCCGCCGGGGCGGCCGCCGCGTTGAAGCTGCCGGCGGAGAAAATCGTCCACGCGCTCGGCATCGCCGGAACCCAGGCCGCCGGCCTGATGGCCGCGCAGTTCGGCGCCATGGTCAAGCGCATGCATGCCGGGCGTTCCGCGCAAAGCGGATTTTATGCGGCGCTTCTGGCCGCGAACGGCTTCACCGGCATCAGCGATGTGTTCGAAAACCCCTATGGCGGATTTTGCACGACGTTTTCGCGCTCGAACGACCGCTTCAACCGCGAAGAATTGACGCGCGGGCTGGGCGCCCATTTTGAAACCCTGCGCATCTCGCTCAAATTCTATTCCTGCGTCAGCACCAATCACACGGCGCTCGATGCCATTCGCAACATGCAGGCGCGCCGTCCCTTCGGCGCGCGCGATGTCGCCGCCATCGTCGTGCGCGCCTCGCAGGCGACCTGCGAACATGCGGGCTGGCCCTACAAGCCGGAAGGCATGACGTCAGCCCAACTCAACCTCTCATATTGCCTGGCGACGCTCCTCCTCGAAGGCGATTGCTTCGTCGAGCAATTTTCGGAAAACTTGCTGGCCGATCCGTCCCGTCTCGCGCTCGCCGCCAAAGTCCAGGTGCAGGAAGATCCCGCGATCACCGCGCTGGGACCGAAATTCCGCCACATGGTTCACGTTGC
This sequence comes from Micropepsaceae bacterium, assembly GCA_036499145.1. Classification (GTDB taxonomy): domain Bacteria; phylum Pseudomonadota; class Alphaproteobacteria; order Micropepsales; family Micropepsaceae; genus CAIYRG01. Next base: position 3,520 of record DASYEG010000292.1, read on the forward strand.
GGTACATCTCACCGACGGTACGGTTTTGGAAGAAAGCGTGGAGGCCCCGCGCGGCAGCGAACGCAACTTCCCCAGCGTGGAGGATGTCGCCGCCAAATTCTCAAAGCTGACCGCCCAGGCCATTCCTGCCGCGCAAAGCCGGCGTATCGTGGAAATGGTGCTGGACCTCGACAGGATTGGCGACATCGATGGGCTGTTGCGGGCGCTGGTCCGCGCCGCCTGAGTCGCTAGCCTGAGTCGCGAGGCTGAGTCGCCAACTTGTCGTTCGCATCTCTTTCACGCTACGCTGCGCGCGATAGGGGGAGCAGCGCGATCGGCGTCAAACGCCGCGCTGGCCTAGGTTTGAGCGTGCATGAGCCAATAGCGGACAAGGCGTTGCGTACAGCAGGCGGTGCGTCCCACGCGGTCTATTATGGCTGGTGGGTGCTGGCGGCTGCGGCCGTTGCCGAAATGCTTTCTATCGGCAGCACGAGCTATGCCGCCGGTTTGTTCGTGCTTCCCCTGCAACATGAGCTGTCGCTCAGCCGCGCCGCGGCGAACAGTTCGATTCCCATCTCCTTTGCCGGCGGGGCGTTGGTGTCTCCTCTGGTGGGTTACCTGCTGGACCGCATTTCCATCCAATGGGTGATCGGCCTCGGCGCGATTGGCCTCGGTCTGGGTTTCGCGCTGATTTCCGTGACATCCTCGATTGCGCTGATGGTGCTGGCGCTGTTCGTGCCCATCGCGTTCGGCGCGGTGGCCATCGGCCCGCTGACCACCTCGACCCTTGCTTCGCGCTGGTTTTACCGGCGGCGCGGCAGCGCGCTGGGCTTCGCCGCATTGGCGACATCGGCGGGCGGCATTGTCGTCGTGCCGCTCTTGAGCCTCGCCATCGAGGATTTCGGCTGGCGCCCGGCACTGCAATGCGAAGCGGTGTTCATCGTCCTGATCGTGCTGATGGCGGCGTTCTTCGTCATCCGCAGCGGACCGGCCGATCTCGATCTCCAAGGTCATCCCGAAAACGAAGGGCGCCCCGCGGCCGACATGCCTCACGCCCAAAACCAGCCGGTCCAGATGCCGCCGGCCGATGGCGGTGTCATCTTCTTGCCCTATCGCGAGATGCTGACGGCGCTGAATTTTTGGACCATCGCCATCGCGCTCGGCTCGCTCGTCGGCATCAGTCAGGCGATTGTCGTGACGCTGGTTCCCTACGGCACGGCCTTGGGGTTCGCCCCGGTCTCCGCCGCGTTCCTGATTTCCGCATTCTCGATTTCGGCGGCTGTCGTCAAAGTGGCGAGCGGTCTGTTGGCCGATATCATGCAGCGCCGGACGATCATGCTGGGCGCCACGATTTCGATCGTCCTGGCGCTGTTGGTGCTGCTCGAGGCATCCACCTATCCGTCGATGCTGCTCGGCTGCTGCCTGGCGGGAATCGCGTTGGGCGGCATTCTTCCCTCGTCGTCGGCGCTGGTGGCCGCGTGTTTCGGCTCGCCTTCCTTTGGCCGGGTCATGGGCGCGATGTATGTGGTGATCCTGGGCTCGTCCATCGCCGCGGCTTGGTTCGTGGGGGCGAGTTTCGACCGCACCGGAGGGTATAATGTCGCATTTGTGACATTTCTGGTCATCGCAGGGGCCGCGACGCTCTCAGCGCTTTTGGTGCGTACGCCTTAGGGATAGGCGCGGAACGGCAAGACGGCCCGGGGACGCGCCCGCGCCGTTCAAGCCACCGCCGCCGAACCGGTGAACATGGTCGCCAGCGGTTCGTGGCGATAGACGTCCTTCAGTTCGTTCGAATGGATGAACTCGTCGCGGAACCAAGGATATTTCTGCGGCGAGAACGCCTGGATGGTCCATTCGATCAGCCGTGACACGCGCGGGATGCGCTTCACGTCGGGATGATAGGTCAGCCAGATATCCACCGTCTCATGGATATCGAGATCCAGAGGAACGATCGGCGCGCCGATCCACTGCGCATAGGTGGGCAGAAGTCCGATGCCCGCGCCCTTGGCGATGGACCAGTAATGCGCGCTGCTGACATTGGTTCTGAGCGCCACGATCGCGGTTGGCGAGATGCCGGGAAACAATTTGTCGTAGAGGTCGCGCCATTGGACGTTGTCGTCCGACTGAACGAGGATGCGATGGCGCACGAGGTCCTCAACGGTCTTGGGACGGCCGAACGTTTCGAGATAATTGGGTGAAGCGAACGGTATGAGATGCAGCCGGCCGAGCTTGACCATCCGCAGGTCGAGTGCTGTGGGGCGCGTGATCTGGATCGCGACATCGGCTTCCAGGCGCAAAACATCCGCCGATTTCATCGCGCAATTGACATCGATCAGCAGATTGGGATTGGCTCGCTGAAACTCGACGAGTCGCGGCGCGATCCAGAAGGTCCCCAAACCTTCCGTCACTGCGAGGCGCACTTCGCCCGAGATATTGGGATTGGTTTGATCGCGCGCCTGCAAAAGGTCGAACGATGCGGTTTCCATCCGGCTTGCGACGGCGAAAACCTTTTCGCCTTCCGCGGTAATGCGCACGCCGTCGACGTGGCGCGTCAGCAATGTGACTCCAAGGGTCTCCTCGAGCAGGTCGACGCGCCGGCGCAGCGCATTGACGGACATCTGTAGATGCTCGGCTGCGGCGCGGAAGCTGCCTCGGCGGTACACCTCGAACGAAACGCGCACAGCCTCCCAATCGGGAATGATTCGCCGGGTTCCATTCAGTGCGTGTTCCGCATTCGGAACAGCCCGTTCCATTTCGCTATGCATACTTCATCACCGTCCCTCAGTAAGTTTTTATCACGGATCATTGAAAAAGTGGGGTGAAAAAAATGACCGAACATCCGTTAGATCTTATCCGGGCCCAGGCGCGAGTCATCGAGGCAAAGCCGAGACACCCCCTGGGGACTCTTGATTCAGATAGATTTTCCAAACACTTAGTAGTATTCCGGCCCAATGAAGCCGCCGTAGACGATTTGATGGAAAAAGCCCGCGCCGCCATTCCGGGCCTCACAAACGATGCGGTTGTTAAACGGGTCATTAACCACAATCCCAATGCCATGTGGGCGATCGCGCGCAAGCGCAAGTTCGATCCGAGTGTTCCGTTTGGAGATGGCTTCTTTGCTTTCCTCCACCTGAACAAGAAAGGTTTGTTCCAGTTGGCGACGAATACGCTCGATACCGCCAACCCGGATTTGTCCCTTCTCGCCGGTCCCGGCGAACGGCCTGCCGGGATCTACACCTGGGCGGCATTGGCGCCGGGCATGCTCGCCGGTGGCATCGCTATGGTGCTGGAAAAGCTGGAAACCCCGACCTATGCCGGCGTCGATATCTTCTCGCGTCCGAACACGGCCGACGGGTTTCGCTTCAACGAGACGCTGGGGCTTAAAAAGGGCGCCAAGGTCGGCCCGATCTACGCGCCCCAACTTTATACGTTTGCGCGTTCGCGCCAGGTCGCGCCGATCTACGACAGCTACAACAATGAGGCCGGCAGCCGCGATCTTTCGGTCACGGTGGCGCGCACATTCGAAGATCTCATGCGCGTGGCGAGCCTCAGGGCCGCGGTCTATATCGGCGAGCAGGAATGTCCGTATGAAGAAGAATTCGACGGTAACGACCTCTCCGCCACCCACCTGATCGGGTATGTCGGCAACGAGCCGGCGGGCTGCATGCGGGTGCGCTACTTCGCCGATTTCGCGAAGATCGAACGTCTCGCGGTGCGCAAGGAATTCCGCAATACGCGGCTCTCCTTCCAACTGGTGCGGGCCGGAATCAAACTCTGCCAGATGAAAGGCTATCGCCGGCTTTACGGTCATGCGCAAAAGCGTCTGGTCAATTTCTGGAGCCGCTTCGGTTTCCGGCCGCTGGAAGGCGCCAAGGAGTTCGTCTTCTCGGATTTCGACTATGTCGAGATCGTCGCGGACATCGAGAGGGATCCGGATTCCATCACGATCGGCGCCGATCCCTATGTGATGATCAGGCCCGAAGGCCGCTGGCATGTGCCTGGCGTTCTCGAGCGCTCAGCCAACCGGCAAGTGACGCGTCCGTCGGTACAAGAACGCCATTCATGAATACGGTCGTCAACCTCAAGGATTTCCAGGAGCGTGGACGTCCGCTGCCCACGCTCCTGCTTATCGATTTGCATCACGACGTCTCCGATGCCATCGAGCCGCCTAGGGAAGCGCTTTCGTGCGAAGCGATTTCCAACTGCCGCACAGTGCTGAGACATGCGCGTGCCTGCGGTATCCCCATCGCGTTCACGCGCCGGGTCGCGGCGCCCGCGAACATGATGAGTTCGTCCGTCTATCCGCGCTGGATCGAAGGGATCGAACCCAACCGGTGGGATATGGTCTTCGACCGCCAGCGGCCGTCCTGCTATGCGAGCGCGGAATTCGCGGAAGTCGCGGACGAAATCGGCGGCAATTACGTCATCGCCGGAAGGTTTGCGGAAATTGCATGTCTCTCGACCGCAATAGATGCTTTCCACCGCGATCATCGTCCTTCTGTATTGATGGACGCGTTGATGTGCAGCGCGCCCGGCGATTTGCCGCCCGCCGCGATGCTCCGGGCCGTGGCCTGCATCCTTTCGCAATATGCGCAGACGATAAGAACACAGTCCTGGATACACGCCACCTCACGGCGAGTGGGAGCGGCCAAATGACGGCGTTCACAACCTTGCATCCGCTCAAATACATCGCCGAAGCGCTGTCGCAGATGGCGACGACGCTCAGGGATTTCGAAATGCTGGAATCGGCCCAGCTCCTCGACAAGGCGAAATCGGATATCGACCAGAAGCTGATCGACAGATTGAAAAGGGGGACGGCGCAGAAACGGTGAGGAACGCTCCGCATACGGCATAATTGCCGGACCGCATGCGAAAAAAGCGGCACAAGCAGTTTGTCTTGGCCATGCCATGGTTCACAAGGTCGCGCTCGAGCTGCCTTCTCGTGAGCCATCAGTGGCCGGGGCGGGGCGGTCGACTAGTCCCCCTGGTCGACCGCCTCCATTTCAGGCCGGACGCGAGTGCCAAAAGCGCTCGTCTCTGGCCCGAACATGCTGTTTTAGGATCGAAATCCCGTCATGCACCATTCACTTTCTTTATTCAGCTTAACGGCGGATTCTGACGCGGCACCATACGGATTCATTACTCCGGCTGCCGTATCGGCTCAATGGCAAGTTGAATTTCTCGTGCCCGGCCGCCGTCAACACGCATGTTGCGGGTTTTTCCGCTGAGGTATCATATGCTTGGGTCGTGTACAGGTGTTTGGAGGGGACGTTGGTCCACCGGGGGGTGGCTGCTGCGGTTCTGAGTTTTTTGTGGTTGCCCGCGGCGGCCTGGACGAGTGAGGCGCAAGCCCAGACTCCGCAGCTTGAAACGGGGCAGAGCGAACAGGTCGTCGTTACGGCGACACAGAGGATCACGCCAATCCTCGACCTGCCGCAAAGCGCGTCGGTGTTCACAGCCGACAGGCTGGATGATGCCCATGTCAGCCAAGTCAAACAACTGATCGCGCTCGCTCCGTCGATGAACGTGATCAATTCGATTGGCGAGACCTTCGGCCAGCTCATCGCGGTGCGCGGGGTCGCCACCTCGGGCGCCGATCTCGGGCTCGAATCGGCGGTCGGGGTCACCGTGGACGGGGTGCCTCTGATGCGGCCCAACCTGGCGGTTTTCGATTTTCAGGGTGTGGACAGGGTGGAGTTCCTGCGCGGCCCCCAAGGGACGCTGTTCGGCACGAACACCACCGCGGGCATCATCAATGTTCTGACCCGCCGGCCGGATTTCACGCCCAGCTTCGAGGCGAGCGCCACGCTGGGCGAGCGGGAGCTGCGCGAATTGCGCCTCTCCGCCAGCGGCGCGCTGATCGCATCGAAGCTCGCAGGCCGCATCGATGCCGTGGCCGGAGCGGTCGATGGATATCTTCCCAATCCCAATACGGGAGAAGTCTATGGCGCGCGGCGCCGCGAGGAGCTGCGCGGCCAGTTGTTCCTGGTCCCTACCGACGACATCGATGTGCGCATCATCGCCGATTATCTTCATCATGGCGGTTCGGTGAATTCTCCCGTTTACCGGATCGTGGGACCGACCGGCGCGATGGTCGACGCGATCAGCGGGGTGCCGCTGAAGGCATCGTTCCATGCCACCGATCTTGCCCAGATCGATGCCGCCGCGCCGCGTTTCGAGACCAGCGACAGCGCCGGCGTAAGCGCGGAAGTGAACTGGCAGACCGGCCCCGGACGGTTCACCGCCATCGCCTCCTACCGCAGCGCGGACGCACGGCGGAATTACGATGTCGACAATAGTCCCGCCAACATCGCAAACGATCCGCGCGATGGGGAAAGCTATGGGCTGGGAACGCTGGAGCTGCGGTTTCAGGGCAAGGTGGATCGTTTCGATTATCTGTTCGGCGCGTTTGCCAAGCGCGGCCGCATCGTGTCGCGCGATTCTTACACCGTTGGGCCCGATTACGAGCCGTATACGAACGCGCTCGGAGGCGGAAACATTCCTGCCCTCACAGGTCTTCCGGAGGGCAGCAACGATCCGGCCGGCAGTGGCGTTTTCGATGTCTACCGGCAGCGCGAGAGCGGCTATGCCTTCTTCACCCATGAAGTGATCGCGCTGACGGACAGTCTCTCGCTCGCCCTGGGAGCGCGTTACACGGCCGAGACAAAATCGCTGGATGCCGCCATCACCACCAACAATCCGGGCTGCGCCAGTGCGGTCGCCCTTCACGGGGCGGCGCTTTCGGGCGTTCCCTTGGGACTACAGGGTTTGATCTGCATCCCGAATCTCGATCCGCGCTATGACGGCAATTACACATCGGGCACGGGCGAAGGAAACTGGTCGGGAACGGCGTCCCTGACGCAAAGACTGAATCCGTTGCTGAGCGCCTACGCCGAATTCAGCCGCGGCTACAAGGCTGGCGGGTTCCAGCTCGACCGCTCGGGCATGTCTCCGCTCTCGCCCTCGCTTTCCGAGCTGATGTTCCACCAGGAAACGGCCGATTCCATCGAGGCCGGCCTGCATGCGATGTCCCTCGATGACAGGTGGGGCGCCAGTGCGGCTCTCTTTCACACCAGCTTCAACAATTATCAGTTCAGTTATTTCACCGGCCTCAATCGCCATACCAGGAATGTGCCGAGGCTCGTCACCAAGGGCGTTGAGGCGGAAGGCGCATACCGGCCGTTGGAGGATTTGGAGTTTTCCGTCTCCGGCATTTATCAGGAGGCGATTTTCGGCGCGTCCGGTTTTCCATCCGATCTGACGCAGCTTGAGAGTACGACCGCGCCGATCGCACCGCGTTGGGTGCTTGTGGGCGCGGCATCCTATAGGCGGTCTTTTGCCGGCTTGGGCGTAACGGGTTTCGGCGGTTTCGATGTGCGCTGGCAATCCAAAGCCAATGTCGGCGTATCGGCCACACCCACGCCCGGTTTTCTTCAGGATGCCTATGCCGTGTTCGGGGCTCGCATCGGCGTGGAAAGTCCGGACAGGAATTGGCGTGTGGAGGTGTGGGCCCGCAATCTGTTCGATCAAAGGGCGTGGTCGATCCTCAACAGCACCACGCTCCAGCCCGGCTCGATCTCGGGCTTTGTCATCGATCCGCGCTCGACCGGTGTCACCGCGACCCTCATGTGGTAGAGACCCCGGCCGTCCGCGCGTGGCCTGTCACGGGTGTTGCCGCCGCTTGCCGCGCGCGGGGGGCGAGCTTACGCTCCGGCCAATGAATTGGGAGCGGGAGCATCCATGGCGAGCGTGACGGCACCGGCCTTCTATGGCGATGTGGCGAAGTCCAGGCAGGACATCGGTTTCATCGTCGCGATGTCTTCATGCGGCACGCGGATCGGGAACGAACTGGGCGGTCCGCCGCTCGTCGCCGGTCAGCCCTGATCGAAGGGCCGCGAGCTGCAAATCATGGACGCTGCGTTTGCCGATATAGCCGCTATTCTCGACCGGCGAAAACTGGGCGCTTTCCAGAAATTCGTCATCGCGCTCTGCGCCGCGATCGTGTTTGTCGAAGGCATGAACGCGCAATCGGCCGGTTATGTCGCGCCGGCCTTGCGCGCGGCCTGGGGACTAAGCCCTTCCGAGCTGGGATTGTTTTTCTCGAGCGGCCTCACCGGACTGATGTTGGGCGGCCTCGTCGTGGCGCCGCTTGCCGACCGGCTGGGACGCCGTCCCATCCTGATCGGCTGCGTCGCCCTGTTCGGAATCTGCAGCCTCGGCTGCGCGGCGAGCACGTCCATCATCATGCTGGATGGATTGCGCTTCCTCACCGGCCTGGGCATCGGCGGGGGGATGCCCAACGCGATTGCGCTCACCGCCGAATATTCGCCTCTGCGCCGGCGCAGCTTCATGGTGGCTGTGATGGTCACCGGCTTCATCTTCGGCTCGATCTTCGCGGGCCTCGTCGCCGCGCCGCTGGTGCCCGTCTGGGGCTGGCAATCCGCGTTTGTGACCGGCGGGGTGCTGCCGCTGCTGCTGTTGCCGGTTCTCTACTATACGCTGCCCGAATCCATCCGCTTCCTGGTGCTGCACAAGGGCGAGCGCGCGGTCATCGCCACGCTGATCCGCCGCATCGATCCTGCGGTGCGGATCGATGCGAATACGCGCCTGATCGTCGAGGAACATGGGGCGTCGGGCATGGGCGTGCCTGCCTTGTTCCGCGAGGGCCGCGCGCGTTCGACGGTGCTTCTGTGGATCATCTATTTCATGAGCCTGCTCAATCTCTATCTGTTCGCGAGCTGGCTCACGACCCATGTGCGCGAAGCGGGCATGTCGGAAGGCACCGCGATCCTGGTGGGCACCCTGTTCCAGGTGGGCGGGGCCTTCGGCGGGGTGTTCGGCTGGATAGCGGACAAGGCCGGGCCCAGCCGGGCCATCTTCACCGCCTATCTGATCGGCGCGGCCGCCATCGCCTGCATCGGCTTTGCGCAAGGCGATCTCATGCTGTTGACGGTTTCGGTGTTTGCCGCGGGCTTCGGCATCATCGGTGGACAGACGGCCGCAAATGCGCTTGCCGCGATGTCCTACCCGACCCAGATCCGCTCCACCGGAGTTGGCTGGGCCACCGGCATCGGGCGGGCGGGTTCCATCGTCGGTCCGGGGCTCGCGGGAATCCTGGTCCAGCTCGGCATGTCGACGCAGAATATTTTCTATCTCGCGGTCATTCCGGCGATTGTCGCTTCGCTCGCGGGCGCGAGCCTGAATGGATTGCGGCGGCCGCTTCCGTCCAAGGAAAATGCGGCCGTGTGAAGTCCGAGGGTACCTGATGCTTTCCAAAGACGACAATGAACGTCTGACGCGCACCGGACCCGGCACGCCGATGGGCGATGTGTTTCGGCGCTATTGGTTGCCGGTGCTTCTGGCAAGCGAACTGTCGCAGCCCGACGGCGCGCCGCTGCGCGTGCGCCTGCTCGGCGAGGATTTGGTCGCGTTCCGCGACACTGGCGGCAAGGTGGGGCTGGTCGATGCGTATTGTCCGCACCGCCGCGCGCCGATGTTTCTCGGCCGCAACGAGCAATGCGGCCTGCGCTGCGTCTATCATGGCTGGAAATTCGATACGGACGGCCAATGCCTGGAGATGCCGACGGAGCCCAAAGCAAGTGCCTACAAGGATAAAGTCCGCATCAAATCCTATCGCGTCTGGGAAGGCGGCGGCATGATCTGGGCCTATATGGGCCCGACGGCCGCGATGCCAGCGCCACCCGATATGGAGTTGACGCGCGCGCCCGACACGCATCGCTTCGTCTCGCGCACTGTGCAGGATTGCAATTATCTCCAGGCGCTTGAAGGCGGTCTCGACTCCGCGCACGCCACCATCATGCACAATGTCACCATTGGCGATCTGTCGTGGCTCGAAGATTTCGAGGCCACCACGCCCCGTCTTGACGTTGAACTCACCGATTACGGTTTCCAATATAGCGGCATCCGCAAACAGAACGGCCGTCACTGGGTGCGGGTCTATCAATACATCATGCCGGTGACGCAAATCCGCGGACGCATAGCGCCGGTGCGCGGTGAG
>DASYEG010000293.1:0-6428 GCA_036499145.1 Micropepsaceae bacterium
GTGAAGCAGCCCGCGGTGTTGGGCAGATAGACATATTTCTTGGGATCGATGAAATCGATCAGCTTGGGCGCGCCAGGCTCCATCACATTCACCCGGCGAAGCGCCACTGTCACCATCTCCGCGCCGGAGGCTTCAAGGGCGGCAGCGTTCTGCGCGTAATCCTTATACTTGCCTGTGCCCACGATAAGCCGCGAGCGCAAGGTGCGGCCCGCCACCACAAAGGGCTTGTCCACGGCCGGATTTATGGCCGCCATGTTGCCGCCACCGATGAAATGGACGATTTCCAGCCGGTCGCCTTCGGACAGGTCCACCGCCGCATAGGTCGAGCGGGGCACGATCTCAAGATTGCGTTCCACCGCCACTTTCCTCGGGTCGAGCGCGAGATGCGTGAGCAGGGCTTCGACCGTCAAAGGGCTGGTAAATTCCCGGGGCTCTCCGTTAAGACTTAAACGCAACGCCATTGACGGCTCTTTCTCCTGTGTTTCCGTTTTCCGCAGCCTGACCGTATAACCCGCTTCGCAATCCGCCGCTTCGACCCATTCCTTACGCCATTACCGCATTTTCGGGGGCAGCCGTCCATGATCCTACCGGTATATGTCCTTAACGGACCGAACCTCAATCTCCTGGGGATACGGGAACCGGAAATTTATGGCCGCGCCACGCTAGGCGATATCGAGCAGGCGGTTGTGGGCCGCGCCAAGACTCATGGGCTGGACATCGTCTTCCGCCAGTCCAACCATGAAGGCGTGCTGGTCGATTGGATCCAGGAGGCCCGCACCAAGGCATCGGGCGTGATCGTCAATCCCAGCGCCTTTTCGCACACCTCCGTCGCCATTTATGACGCGTTCAAAGCGCTGGATAAACCGATCGTCGAGGTGCATCTGTCCAATCCGCGTCAGCGCGAAACGTTCCGCCATCGCGACTATGTGAGCGAGGTGGCGAAGGGTGTCATCGAGGGCTTCGGCATGAGCGGTTATCTGTTGGCGGTCGATGCCATGGCGGAGCTCATCAAGACATGACGGACAAGAAGCAACAATCCTTGGGCGGCCGCATCGGCAAGGCGATCTCGGGAGAAAGCGCGCCCAGTGTCGATGCGGACATGGTGCGCGAACTCGCCAAGCTGCTGGAAGAAACCGGGCTCACCGAACTCGAGATCGAACAGGGAGGTGTTCGCGTGCGCGTGGCGCGCGGCGCCATGCTGGCTGCTTCCGCCGTGCCAGCCATGGTCCCGGTGGGGCCGGCACCTGCACACGAGACGCCCGCCGAACCCGCGCGCCGCGCGGGAACGGTCGTCACCTCGCCCATGGTCGGAACGGTCTATCTCTCGCCCCAGCCCGGCTCGCCCGCCTTCGTCAAGATCGGCGATGCCGTGACCGACGGCACGCTGTGCATCATCGAGGCGATGAAGACGATGAATCCGGTCCCCTCGCCCGCCGGCGGGCGTGTCGCGGAGATCTATGTGCGCGACGGACAACCGGTCGAGTTCGGTGAACCGCTGATGCTGATCGAGTGATTTCTCGATGTTCGAAAAAGTCCTGATTGCGAATCGCGGCGAGATTGCGCTCCGCGTGAACCGCGCCTGCAAGGAAATGGGCATCGCCACCGTCGCGATCCATTCCACCGCTGATGCGGACGCCATGCATGTGCGGCTCGCCGATGAATCGGTCTGCATCGGACCGCCGCCTGCCAACCAGTCCTATTTGAACATTCCCGCGATCATCTCGGCCTGTGAGATCACCGGCGCGGACGCCATCCATCCCGGCTACGGATTTCTCTCCGAGAATGCGCATTTCGCGGACATCGTGAAGGCCCACGGCATCACCTTCATCGGCCCGCAACCGGCGCATATCCGGCTGATGGGCGACAAGATCGTCGCCAAGCAGACCGTGAAATCGCTCGGCATTCCAACCGTTCCCGGTTCCGAGGGCGGCATCTCGTCGGAATCCGAAGCGGTCGCTGTCGCCAATACGATCGGCTATCCGGTGCTGATCAAGGCCTCGGCAGGCGGCGGCGGACGCGGCATGAAGGTGGCGCGTTCGGCATCCGAACTGGGACTCGCCCTTTCGACCGCGCGCGCCGAAGCCAAGGCCGCGTTCGGCGACGACGACGTCTATATGGAAAAATATCTGGCCAAGCCGCGGCACGTCGAAATCCAAGTCATCGCCGACAGTCACGGCAAGGTGATCCATCTGGGCGAACGCGATTGCTCCTTGCAACGCCGCCATCAGAAGGTGTGGGAGGAAGCACCCTCGCCGGCGCTCAATGTAGAAGGACGAAATCAGATCGGCGGCGTGGTGACGGCGGCCCTCACCAAACTCGGCTATCTCGGCGTCGGCACGGTCGAATTCCTTTACGAGAACGGCCAATTCTATTTCATCGAGATGAACACGCGCCTGCAGGTCGAGCACCCGGTCACCGAACTCGTCACGGGGCTCGATCTCGTGCGCGAACAGATTCGCATCGCCGATGGCGGCGCGCTGGAGATCGACCAGAGCGATGTCGTCGTCGCCGGTCACGCGATCGAGTGCCGCATCAATGCGGAGAATCCGTTCACCTTCCAGCCGTCGCCGGGGCGCATCACAGATTTCCACGCGCCCGGCGGATTGGGCGTGCGCATGGATTCGGCCGCCTATGCCGGCTACAGCATCCCGCCCTATTACGACAGCCTGATCGGCAAGCTGATCGTGCATGGCAAAAGCCGCAATGAATGCCTGATGCGGTTGCGCCGTGCGCTGGACGAACTGGTGATCGGGGGAATCGAGACCACGATTCCGCTGTTCCAGGAACTGATCAAACAACCCGACATCCTGGATGGCGATTACAATATCCATTGGCTTGAGCATTATCTCGCCCGCCGGGCGACCGGTGCGCTGTAGAAACCGACTTTGCAGCCCGCCGTCCTCTATGATGTATGGCCAAAAGAGGCATTCCCATGTTCCGTTGGCTGAAACGCTGGTCGCCGCAATTGCTGAGTCTCATGCGCATCGCGGTCGGCCTTACCTTCCTCGAACACGGCACACAGAAATTGCTGAACTTTCCCGTGCCGCGTCCGGGGCTCGCATTGCCGCTGCTTCTCTTCACCGGCATCCTCGAAACGGTTGCAGGCGCGCTGGTGACGCTCGGACTCATGACGCGCCTAGCCGCGTTTCTGCTGTCGGGCGAACTTGCCGTCGGCTATTGGTGGATCCATGAGCCGCGCAGCCCCTATCCGATGGCCAATGGCGGCGAAGCGATGGTGATTTATTGTTTCGTGTTCCTCTACCTCGCGGCGGCCGGAGCCGGACCCTTGAGCTTGGATTCGCTGACCAGGCGCGCATGATTTCCGTGACCGCGATCAATCCCGAAGAACTGTTGCTCGCCTATCGTCTCGGCATATTTCCCATGGCCGAAAGCCGCACGGCGAAGGACGTGCTGTGGGTCAGGCCGCATGAGCGCGGCATCCTGCCGCTCGACAAATTTCACGTGCCCAAGCGTCTCGCACGCGTGGTGCGTTCCAACCGTTTCCACATCACCGCCGATGCCGCCTTCGAGGATGTCATTCGCGCATGTGCCGAATCGCGCCCCGAACGCCGCGAGACCTGGATCAACGACGCCATCCTGGACGTCTTCATTTCGCTTCATAAAAGAGGCTTCGCGCACAGCATCGAAACCTGGCACGGGGATAGGCTTGTCGGCGGACTTTACGGATTGTCGCTCAGCGCCGCGTTCTTCGCCGAAAGCAAATTCTCGCGGGCGACCGATGCGAGCAAGGTCGCCCTCGTGCATCTCGCGGCGCGGCTGAAGGCCGGCGGCTACACGCTGCTGGATGCACAATTTCCCAATCCGCATCTCGAACAATTCGGCGCGGCCACGGTGACCGAAGAGCGCTTCCAGTTCATGCTGGCGCGCGCGCTCGCGGCAAGCGGCGATTTCTACGGACTGGGACGGGCGGGCGTTGCGCCGGATGGCGCGGCGGGCGCTCCGGTGACGGAGGGTGGCGATGGCGGCGCGGTCCCAGCCGCCGGCGCGGATTCGGTCGCAGGCTCGTCGGTCTTGCAGGTGATCACCCACACATCATAGGTCGGATGCTCCAGCGCACTCAGCGCCGGCGTCGAAGCGAACATCCAGCCGGAAAACATCCGCTTTGGAGGCGCACTCGGCGGATTGTCGTCTATCTGGACGAAGACCGTGGTTTCCGGCGGTTCTTCCGGCGGGACCGTATAACAAGAGCGCACGGTGAGGGTGAGCGTGCCGAAACGCACCGGCACACCGACAGGCGCATTGATGTCGATGGCGCGGCCGGTGATCTTGTCGAGGCCACGGAACACAGCCAGGCGCCTTACGCCATGGGCATCGGGTATCGCATCGGCGATGGTGGCAGGCTTGGGTGGAAGCGGCATCGGCGCGGGGGCCGCGGCCGCGGCATTCAGAGCCAGCACCAATCCCAGCAGCGTCAATGCGGATGTGACAACGTGAATCTTCACTTGCCGCCGCCAGGCGTGGCGCCGGTGCTGAACACGGCCTTGCCGAGGAGGCCGATAAGATCGATCGATCCCTGCGTGTTTTCGATCTCGCCTCCCGGTTTGATGGGCTGCATCGAAGCCCCCGGCTCTATGGAAAGATATTGGTTGCCCAGAAGTCCCTCCGATGTGATGCGCACGGACGAATCGTCGGGCAGCTTGATGCTGTTCTCCAGCGCGAGTGTCACCACCGCGTTGTAGGTCTTCGGATCGAGTGCCAGCTTTTCAACCGTGCCCACCTTGATGCCCGACAGGCGCACATCGGTCCCGACATTCACGCCGTCGGCTTTGGAGAATTTGGCGATCACGTCATAGCCCGAGACCGGCCCCGAACCGGTGCTCGAATAGGCGAACACCAGGAACAACGCGGCCACCGCGACCACTGCGGCGCCGATCAGGGTTTCGACGATCGAGTTCTGCATGGGATCATCCACTCTCATGGTTCGGCACGCTCTTCATGAGGAACGATTCCCCATCCTGAGCCTGTCGAAGGATCAACCGGGACGCCAGGCGTCATAATCCCCTGTCGCAGGAGGACGCTGGCCGTCCTTCCACAGGCTGCCGTCCGGGTGCCAGGCGCCTCTCGTGCCGGTCAGGTTCGGCTCATGGTCGAGTTCCCAGGGCTTGCGCTTCGGCGGATCTTCGGTCGGCGGCAGGGCGAAAGTGTGATGCAGCCAGCCATGCCAGTCCGGTGGCACTCGGGACGCCTCGATGGTGCCGGCAAAGATCATCCAGCGCCGCTTGCCATCCTTGGTCTGGTAGTAGCGATTGCCGAAATCGTCGCTGCCGACCGGAATGCCGGAGAATCGGGTGGTCAGATAGGTGCCCGGGGTGGCGTTTTCCCACCACCCGAAAAGCCGACTGAGGAAGGACATTGGCGGTTTAATTTCCGAATCTACGCCGGGACTATAGGCGGGCGCCCACGCCCACAACAACGGCGTGATGATGGATGAGCGTGTCTATTTCGTGACGCTTTCGCGCGGATTCGCACGGCATGACGCCATCGCCCGGAGCCAAATTTTTTGGCCGTCCCATGCACCGACTTTTCCACAGGATATCAACAAGGCAGGCTAAGCTACTGGATGTGAAGTACAATTTTATCCAACACAGATATGGCCGTTGCTCCCATTCCTTAGTCATTATGCTCTTGCAATGTACTAAATCTGGTATACGCTTCCCTTCCTTCGCGGCGCTTCGCAGCGAAGGACCTGATGCAAAAACCGGCCGTTCGACGGAAAAAAACGGGGGCTACCCCTGTGATTTTCCGTAACCGCATCGCTTTGTCATCGGGGCGTCGGAAACGGGTTAAGGGGGGAGCAGGCTATGCGGATCACACGCCATTTCACGACCGAAGGAAAATCGCCCTATGAGGGCATCGCCTTCCGGACCACCACAAGCGAAATCCGCAATCCGGACGGCTCCGTCGTCTTCCGGCACGAAGGCATCGAGGTGCCTGAAGCCTGGAGCCAGGTCGCCTGCGATGTGATGGCGCAGAAATATTTTCGCCGCGCCGGTCTCGCGGTGTGCCTGAAGCGGGTCGAGGAAAACAACGTTCCTCCCTTCCTCTGGCGTCACGTGCCTCATGAGGAGGCGCTCGCCGGACTGCCCGCCACCGTCAAGAAGGCGACCGGCGAAGTCAGCGCCAAGCAGGTGTTCCATCGCTTGGCCGGGACCTGGACCTATTGGGGCTGGAAAAGCGGTTATTTCGACTCCGAGAAGGACGCACGCGCCTTTTATGACGAGATGTGCCACATGCTGGCGGCGCAAAAGGCCGCGCCCAACTCGCCGCAATGGTTCAACACCGGCCTGCATTGGGCCTATGGCATCGATGGGCCGAGCCAGGGTCATTATTACGTCGACTTCCAGACCGGCGAACTGGTGCGCTCGGCATCGGCCTATGAGCATCCTCAGCCTCATGCCTGCTTTATC
>DASYEG010000294.1:0-8883 GCA_036499145.1 Micropepsaceae bacterium
CGGCGTGGTGCCGACGACGGCCAAGGTCGGCATCGATGCCACCATCGGCGAAGGCATCCCGAAGGAACGCTATGAGCGGATCGCCTATGCCTATGCCGACACCGCGAAGATTGGCGATTATGTGAAGGGCAAGAGCGATGCCTCGGGCAAAGTGGGCGATGAACGCGTCGTGACCCAATTGGCGGATGACATCCTGAAACGCATCAAAGAGAAACCGCTCTATTACACGCAAATCGCGGAAGCCTTCGGGACGTATGATTTTCAGACGGTCGCGCGCGCACTAGGCCATCTGCACACGACCGAGCGGTTATGGCAGGATGCCGAAGGACGTTGTTGCGAACGCGGCTCCAAATTCGCCGCGAAACCTCCGGGGGGGTCTTGAACTCACGGCAAACGCTTACGAAGTTCACCTGAGTCAATCAGGCTGCCGGGTATACGATGAACGACCAGCCGCGCCACATAGTCTGCACAACCTGCGGCGCGGTAAACCGCGTTCCGGGCGCCAAGAACGCCTCGGCGGGGAAATGTGGAAAATGTCATCAGGCGCTTTTCAGCGGACATCCCGCCGCGGCGACCACCGCGAATTTTGCAAAGCACATCGGCAAAAGCGACGTGCCTGTGGTGGTCGATTTTTGGGCGGAATGGTGCGGGCCCTGCAAAATGATGGCGCCGGTCTACGAGAAAGTCGCTGCCGAGCTGGAACCGGCGTTTCGTTTCCTTAAAGTGGATACGGAAGCGGAAACCACGCTGGCTGCCCAATTCGGCATCCGCAGCATTCCCACGCTGATGGTCTTCCGGGACGGTGCGATCGTCGCGCAACAATCCGGTGCCATGGATGCCGGCCGTCTGCGCGATTGGCTCCGCCAACACGCTTAATTTCAGCCTCTCCTTGAGGAGGGGGGACATGTCCGCTTATGACCCCAAAGTGAACCGGGGGTGGCGGCTTGCAGACCCTTTCCAAGGTGACCAAGCGGACGGTCCCGCGCCTTGGCCCAAAAAATCTCACAAGCGGGTGTCGATCCCACGGGTCGCCGTTCGTCGTATCACCGAGGGGTAGGCCCCGTTACGCACCAGAACAGGAGATCAGCCATGAAACGGTTCTTTGCTTTGTTTCAGATACCTGCGTCGGTCATGGAAGAGTGGAAGAAGAATACCAAGCCGGACGAGATGAAATCAGCGTCCGAGAAAATGATGGGTGAGTGGCAAAAATGGACAAAGGCGCACGAAAAGAACCTCCTCGATAGAGGGGCGCCTCTCGGAAAAACCAAGCGTGTCACCGCCAACGGTATCTCCGACATGCGGAACGATTTGAACTGGTATTCGATCGTAGAAGCGGAATCTCATGATGCGGCGGCGAAATTATTTTCCGATAACCCGCATCTGCAGATTCCACAGGCGTTCATCGAAGTCATGGAGATTCCCCCTCTTCCTCAGATGTGATGTCTGTCGCAACGCCGCAACGGCGACTGTGAGCGCATACATGGTCTTACGGCCATTCACAGTCGCGCGCGTGGCCAATGCGGTTCCACCAATGATAACCGGACGACTACAATGAATGAAGAACCTGAAGAACGCGCCATTCGTGAGCAAATCGAAGCATGGGCCGCGGCCGTTCGCAGCCGGGACATGGCGGGCATTCTTAAAAACCATGCGACGGATATCGTGATGTACGACGTGCCGCCGCCGTTGCAATTGCGCGGCATTGCCGCCTATCGGGATAGCTGGCCGCAATTCTTTGACGCCTCGCCCAAGCCGATCCGTTTTGACATCATGGAAATGCACATCACAGCCGGCCGGGACGTTGCTTTTGCGACGGCCCTCATGCGCTGTGCAATTGTTGAAGACGGCAATGCCGACCTCGATTTCCGCTTGACCGTTGGGTTGCGCAAGATCGGCGGTCAGTGGATTGTCACCCACGAACATCACTCCATTCCAGCCGTGAATTAAGCCCATTGAACCCCGCGATCCGTCGCGTCGACGCGAGCGCCTTGCATCAGGAGAAAACAGCCATGCCCAATACCGTTCGATTGCACCGCGTCCTGGCCACGAAACCCGATAAGGTCTATCGCGCCTTCACCGAGGCGGACGCCATGGCGAAGTGGCTGCCACCCAACGGCTTTACCTGCACCGTGCATCACTTAGACGCGAAAGTCGGCGGCACGCACAGGATGTCGTTCCGCAATTTCACCACGGGCCTCAGCCATTCGTTTGGTGGAAAATATCTGGAACTCGTGCCCGGCGAGCGCCTGCGCTACACGGATAAATTCGAGGATCCCAATTTGCCGGGTGAAATGCAGGTGACGGTGACGCTCAAGCAAGTATTGGTCGGCACCGAGTTGAACATCGTGCAGGAAGGCATTCCCGACGCCATTCCGGTAGAAGCGTGCTACCTCGGCTGGCAGGAGTCGCTGCGAAATCTCGCCACCCTCGTCGAGCCGGAAATCAATCAGTAGCAAAAAGGACAGTGCATCTGCCATGTCCGCTCATGGCGTCAAAAATCCGGTCTGCCGGCTTGCGGAATGGGAAACAGATTCTGATTGAAGAAATCGGAATTGTTTTCCGGGCAGACCGTCTCCAGCATCGGGAAGTCCGCCTTGAACCATTCCTGTTTCATGGTGATCGGGCCGTTGAAGGCATCGGGGTCTTCCACGGTCGCGGTGCCCGTCATCCCGCGGCCGTCGGGATGGATGGTGAAGCGTTCGACCACATGCATCTTGTCGGTGTGGGGTGTGCGGAAATTGTCGATGAAGCGGTTATGGCCGCCCGCCACCCCGATGGTGTCGATCACCAGCGTATCGCCGTTCTCATAATGCCCGATGGAATCGCCGAACCATGAGGGCTTCACATGGTCGGGGTGACGGCCCTCCAGGAACACCCGCCGCACGACATGGTCGCGCTGCCAGATCATCCAGACCTCTTTCTGCGTCTGCACGAAATAAACCGGCTCGAACGGATAAAGCGATTGCGCCGGTGTGCCGCCCGGCCAGCAGCGCGATTGCGCGGTAAACGGAATAGGGTGCTCGCCGCTGAGGACTTCCGCATTGCTCTTCTGAATCTCGGCTGCCACCCATGGCTTCAGGATGGGGTCCTTGGTGTTGGTGACGCGCACGGTGACTTGCGTATGGGTGCGGTTGCCGCTGGCATTATTGGTGAAGGGATAGGCGGGATCGTTGCGGATCGGCCCATGATCGGGGCTGCCGGCAACGGGCTGCCAATCTTCTTCATTGGTCTGCCAGCCGAAATCGACCGATGCGAAATTGGGAACGGCGCTCTTGGACGGCGTGTCCGCCAGCGCCGAGGGTGCGAGGGCGGCAATCGAAAGGAGAAGCGCAGGGCCCCAAGCCTGTTCCACGAAGCGCGACATGTGTCCTCCACGGGCAGAAGGCTTTTCTTTCACTTTAGCGTCCGCAAGCGGAGGAGGAAAGGCGCGTTCCTCTAACGCCCGGCGGCATAGCCCTGCATGCCGCGCGGATTGGCGGCGGCACGGCGGCGCACGCCTTCGCGCGAGGCGGCGGTAAGGCGCCCCTCGGACCAGGCCGGGCCGACCTCCACGATATGTCCCCGCCGGCGCAATTCCTTCACCGAATTGTCCGGCACGCGCCCTTCGACCACGAGGACGCCGGGACGTGCGACGCGCGGCCAGAACGAGGTGGGGAAATGCTCCGAGTGCCAGGCCGGGGCATCGATGGCCTGCTGCAGATTGTGCTTGGCGTGGATGTGCCGGAGCAGGAATTGGCAAATCCACTGATCCTGCTGATCCCCGCCCGGCGAACCCCAGACGAGATAGGGCGCGCCTTCGCGCAGCGCGAGCGTCGGCGATAGCGTGGTGCGCGGGCGTTTTCCCGGCGCAAGGCTGGCGGGATGATTCTCATCCAGCCAGAACATCTGCATGCGCGTACCGAGGCAGAATCCCAATTCCGGGATCACCGGCGAGGATTGCAGCCAGCCGCCCGACGGCGTTGAGGAAATCATGTTGCCCCAGCGGTCGATGATATCGAAATGCACCGTGTCGCCGCGCGCTTCCCCCAATTTTCCGTTTTCCGGTTCGGCGCTCGCCATGCGCCCCGTGGTGGGTTCGCCGGCGCCCGCGACCGCTCCGCGCGCTTCGCCGATGTGAACCTTGCCCCCGAAGCCCGGAATGATTCCGGGGCGCTGTTCCAGGCTGGCGCGTCCCCCGATCAGTTTGCGGCGCGCGTCATTGTAGGCATCGGACAACAGGATATCGCCGGGGATGCGGGCGAAATCCGGATCGCCATAAAACGCATCGCGGTCGGCGAAAGCGAGCTTGGCGCATTCGACCTGAAGATGGATGAAATCCGGCCCCGCCGGGTCCTGCCCGTCGAGATCGAACCCCTTCAGCAGCGCGAGCTGTTGCAGGAGCGCAGGTCCCTGGCTCCAGAACCCGGCCTTGCAGACGGTGTAGCCGCGATAATCATAGGTGACGGGCGCTTCGGTATGGGGTGTCCATGCCGCGATATCGTCCGCCGTCAACAGACCGCCATGAGGGGTGCCGCTGGTGTCCATCGCTTCATGGGTGGCGCAGAAACGGCCGATGGTCTCCGCGATGAAACCCTTCGACCAGGTTTCGCGCGCGCGCTCGATCTGGGAATCGCGGTCGCCGCCGGCACTTTCGGCTTCCTTCAGCAACCGCTCATAGGTGGCGGCCAGCGTTGGGTTCTTGAACAGCGTTCCGCGCGGCGGCACCTGACCGTTGGGAAGGAAAATCGCGGCCGAACTTTTCCAATGCTCGCGAAACAGCTCTTCCACGGTGGCGATGGTTTCGGTTTCGCGGTCCACCAGCGGATGGCCCTCGCGGGCATAGAAGATCGCGGGCTCCAGCACGTCGCGCACGCGCATGGTGCCGAAATCGCGCAGCAGCATCATCCAGGTTTCGAAAGTGCCCGGCACGCACGCGGCCAACAGGCCCGATCCCGGCACCACATCGAGACCGAGCCCACGGAACCGCGCGATGGAGGCGGCCTTGGGCGCCGTGCCCTGACCGCAGATCACGATGGGCTTTTCGCGCTTGGCATCCCACAGGATCACCGGCACATCGCCGCCAGGTCCGTTCAAATGCGGTTCGACGATCTGCAGCGTGAAGGCGGCGGCGACGGCGGCGTCGAAGGCATTGCCGCCGCGCTCCAGCATCGACATGGCGACTGCGGTGGCGATCCAATGGGTGGAGGCGACGACACCGAAAATGCCTTCGATTTCGGGACGCGTGGTGAAGGGAAGTGGCGGCATGGGTGAACCGTGGATGGGGGGCGCGGGGCCGCACCATTCACGAGTTCGCCCGCCACGGCAAGTCCGTCGAACGCTCCACGAAGATCCACGCGCCTTGTCCGAGTTCGGGCGGAAACGGCACCAACAGCATGCCATCGCGCTCAACCAAAGCCATGCCATTCGCGCGCAAAATCGCCGCCGTATCGTTCCGGGACTCCACGCCGATCGCATAGGCGCCGATGAAGGGCAGGCTTGGAACCGGCACGCCGGGCACCAGACGCGAAAACGCATTTGCGTCCATGAGCTGGACACCGCCGCGGTCGAGGGTCACGCCCCACCCCGTCCGCGTGGCCGCCGCCTTGCGGCCCAGAAAACGCGCATAACGGGCGGCGGCTTCCTCCACGCTCGCGACGGCCGCGACGACATCGATCAATTGCCGCGCGCCGTTGGAGTGGGTGAGCCAGCGCTTTTGCCACACCGCGTCTTCGGTATGGTGCGTCAGCATCTGGATGCGACCTTCGGCCATGTCGCCGGCATCGACGCGCGCCACCGTGAAGGCGGCTTGCGCATGTCCCGTTTGCGTCGCAACCGGCCGGCGCAATTCCACGATGGGGCGGATATGAAACCCTGCGCGTTCCAGCCGCGCGCTCTCAGCCACCGCATGGGCGACGCCGAACGCCATCAGATGAACGCCGGAATAGCGCGCGAGTGCGGCGTCGAGTTCCTGACCGAGCGGCGTATCGGCGGTCTTGAACAGCACCTCGATATAGCCGCGCGTCAGCATCGCGGTCACATTGCCGGTGCCGGTCAATTGCCCCTTGTCCGTCTGGATGGAGATGGGTGTGGGCGCAAAACCGGCACGCGCGAGCGCTTTGCTCGCCGCCTCGCGGTGACGCACGAAATGCGCGATATGGTCGAGGAAAATCTCGGCCCCCAGCGGCAATTGGCGATTCGCCTCCATTCAGGTGCCCACCCGCAAGGGCGCGGTCATCTTGCGCAACGCGGCGAGAACGGACAGCGCGGTGATGCGCCCGGTCTTCGGGTTCTCGCTCGGCACATTCTCGATGGCCATTTCGAAACGCGCGGAATCGGCTTCGACCACGACCCGGTGCATGTTGCGATGAACCTGCGGATCGGCCCAGATCTCGATGCTGGTGCGGTCCGGACCCACGCCAGCGAGCGAAAGGGCGGCCGCCACATTGACGTTTTCGGGAAAACCGATGGCCGCCTCCCGCGCGCTTCCCTTGAACACGCGCTTGGCTTGCGCCAGCCCGTCGATGGAGATGTTGTTCTTCGCCAGATAGGGCGCGCCCATCAACCCGTTCACGGGCTTCCTCGTGATCATGGTCACCGACTGGATCTCGCCTTCCGCCGCGGCGGAGACCGCATCGAAGCCCAGAAGCGCACCCGTCGGCACGATGATCTGGCCACCGTGCTCCTTGGCGGCGGCAAGCAATTCGGGATGGCGCAGCAGCATGCCGGCGCTCAGCACCATGATGGATTTGCCTGCGCCGAGCACCGCTGCGGCAATTTCGGCCATCGCGGCGGCAGGCGCGCATTCGATGACGAGATCGCAAGTCCCCGCCAATTGCGCCAGCGAGAGAATGGGCGCGTCGCAGCCGATGCTCGCCAGAAAGCTCTGCGCCTTGGCGGGATCGCGCACCGCGACACCGGCGAGATTCATTTTCGGGATGGCGTTTTGGTGCAGCCGCGACGCCACCGTGCGGCCTATCGCGCCGAGTCCGGCAATGCCTACGCGGATCGTGGCGCTCATGTCGATTCCAATGGCTTCTTTTTCGCAGGGGGCGGAAAGGCGCGATCGAGTGCGGCCATGTCCCTCGCGTCCAGCGCGACTGCAAGCGCGCCATAATTTTCCCGAACATGCGCCACACTGCCCGCCTTGGGGATCACCATCACCTGTCGCTGTTGCAGGGCCCAGGCGAGCGCCACCTGTGCCACGCTCGCCTTGTGACGCGCCGCAATCGCCTCCAACTCGCGTGATCGCAAGAGCCGGCCCTGATCCAACGGCGAATAGGCCATGATGGGAATGCCGCGTTGGGCACACCAGGGAATGAGATCATATTCGATGCCGCGCCGCTTCAGATTGTACATCACCTGATTGGTCGCCACCGCGCCTCCATCGGCAAGCGCCGCCACGTCTTCCATCTCGTCCACATCGAAATTGCTGACACCCCAAGCGCGGATCTTGCCGGCGTGCTTCAGCGTGGTGAAGGCATCGACCGTCTCCGCGATGGGCGCAGGCCCAGGCCAATGCAGCAGATAGAGATCGATGCGGTCCGTTTTCAGCCGCCTGAGACTCTTCTCGCAGGCAGCGACAGTGCCGCGGCGCGATGCGTTGTCCGGCATCACCTTGCTGACGATGAACACTTCGTCGCGCCGGCCGGCGATGGCTTCGCCCACGATTTCCTCCGCGCCGCCGCTGGCATACATTTCGGCGGTGTCGATCAGCGTCATGCCGAGATCGATGCCGAGCCGGAGCGCGTCGGCTTCGGTTTTGCGCCGGCTGGGGCTGTCCCCCATCATCCAGGTGCCCTGGCCGAGCGCGGGCACGGTTTCGCCGGTGGGAAATTTCACATTTGGCATGTTCGTCATGGCTGGAGGATAGCACCGCCCGGCATTTTGGAAATCACCGAAAAAACCGGATAAAAGTGTTGCATGTGGATTTTGCGATTCCTCACCGCGCTGCTGGGTCTGTTTGGGGAAGGGCGTTCGCCCGCCATGATGCTCAATCTGGTGGTGCCGCGCTCGGGCTATCGCCTGCGGCGCGATCTGCCCTATGGCCCGGGGCCGCGCCAGCGTTTCGATCTGTATCTGCCCGAGACACTGCCTTCGCCCGCGCCGGTGCTGCTGTTCTTTTATGGGGGCGCGTTCCGGACGGGCCGGAAAAGCGAATACCGCGTGGTGGGCGAGGCATTCGCGAGCGCGGGCATCATCGTGGCCGTCGCGGATTACCGGATTTATCCGAACGCACGGTTCCCCGGGTTTCTGGAGGACGGCGCGATGGCGCTGGCCGCGGTTCATGCGCGCGCCGCGGAATTCGGCGGCGATCCCAACCGCATCTTCCTCGCCGGTCATTCGGCGGGTGCCTATATCGCGGTGATGCTGGCGGCCGACCCCAGCTATGTCCGCGGCGCGCGCGCCGATCCCGCATGGATACGCGGCGTGGTCGGCATCGCGAGTTCCTATGGCAATTCGCCGCCCGGAGTGGTGCCAAACCCTGTCTTCGAGGGGCGCGCGCCGGCGCAAACCCAGCCGGGTTTTTTCATCGACGCGAAACGCCCGCCGATGCTTCTGGTCAGCGGGGCGAAAGACATTGCCGCCAACCTTGAGAGCGCCCGCAATCTGGCCGCGAAACTGCGGGCTGTTGCAAGTGAGGTCGAAGAGATCGTCTATCCCAACCCCGGACACATGGGGATCATCCTGTCGCTCGCGCCGCGATTTCGGCACATCGCGCCTTTGCGTGACGATATCGCGCGCTTCATGGCCGCGCATTGATGGCAACATCCTTCGAGAGACCCTTTTCGGTTTTGGTTCGACACCGTAAAGTCACATATGCAAGGGCACATGGATGGAGTTCCCCGCCTGGAATTTGAAATGATTTTCATTTTCCGGGACATTGCAAACGAAGGTTTGGTTAGA
>DASYEG010000295.1:0-8342 GCA_036499145.1 Micropepsaceae bacterium
AGCAAATTCAAATCTCAACGTATCTCCATAAGACCGCGCAATGACAACTTCTCGCCTGGACAAAGCACTTTTGCCGAATTTGTCAGCGATTTCGCTCCACTCGGAGTCGGTCAATTCGAAGATAGCCGTTATGGGCTCGACGGTGCTCAAGTCTTTCTGGCGTCGATGTTGCTTTTCTAACCAAGCGGGGTATTGACGTTGAGCATTGAATGAGGCGTTAGCCTGCGCTGGATTCAATCGATGCAGGCACTGCAAGAAGGCAGTCTTGCCAGACTCGTTCTTTCCAACGACGCATGTGACGTCAGGCTGGACCGCCACCTGACCCGAGTTGAGGATGTTCTTAAAATGATTGAGCGATACAAATCGAAGTTTCATGGGAACTCCCGAAGGGCCAAAATTTTGCTCTTCAGTCCCGAATATCATGTTTAGAACAAATAGTGAACTATGTATTCCGCGGTGGAGCCCTCTATGCCTGCCTATGTTGAATCGTGCCGCGCAATCGTGGCATTTCCCAGTTCTTCAGCCTTGGCCCGGTACAGCGCGGCGCCGCGTTCATGCCGGGCGATGGTGCCGGGATCGTCCGGCGATAGCGGCGGTTGCTCGGGCTCGAAATTTCCATAACGGTCCTCACCACGCACCAGAAGCGCGCTGGTGCGCACCGTGCCGAGCTGCCGGAGCGGTGGGGAATGGTACACGAAGGTGATGCCCAGTCGGCGTTGCCCGGTGGCATTCGGCGGCGAACCATGGATGAGAAAGGCGTGGTGAATGGATGCTTCGCCGGGTGCGAGCGAAGTCGCGAACGGCTCGAATCCCGATACATCGATATCGGTGACCTGCCCGCTCGACAGCATGTTGCCGTCCTGCACCTCATGTCGGACGGGCAATTGGCCGAATTTGTGAGAGCCGGGCAGAAAGCGCATCGAACCGCTTTCGGGCCGTGACGGCGACAGCGCGATCCACACGCTTAAGACCTCGCACGGGACATGCCCGAAATAGGTATTGTCCTGATGCCAGCTAACGCGGGAATCCTCTCCGGCATTCTTCGCCCACACCGTATTCTGATAGAGCAGGATATCGGGGCCGATCAGATCCTCCACGCCGTCGAGAATCGCCGGGTCCGTGGCCAGCCGGTGCGCCCAGGGATGACGCAGATAGAATTTGGTGCGGTTAAGACCGCGAAGCGCGCCGCCGGACGCCGTCTCCATCGCTTCGAGTTCGCGCCGGCAATTTTCCGCAGCGGCTGGCGTCAGAACACGCACCGGCGAGACGAAACCGTCGCGCCCGTAGCTTTCCACCTGCTCTGCCGTCAGACGCTTGGGCACGGCCGGCTATTGCGCCCCCGCCGCGATCCGCACGCGGTTCACGGATGGGCGGCCTTCTGTTCGTCGAGCTGCGCGTGGAACATGGCCTCGTCCAGATCCGCTTCCTGCATGCAGGTCGCCGGTTCGATGAAAGGATTGGGGCCGCCATTCTTCAGCTTGGCGTATTTCTCCTGCATGCCGTATTGCGCGCCGTGATCGCCGAGCTGCACATCGCACGGGAGCGTGCGCACCACTTTGAAGGTGCGGTTGAACTCATCGATAAGCGACGGCGTCAGCACCGCAGGCGTACGCAGGCTACAACCCAAAAGCACATTATAGGTCTTTCCGCCCTCGCTCGCCGTGGTGGTCCAACTGGTACAGCCGCGCGTGTGGCCCGCCGTCAGATGCGCCGTCAGCGTCACGCCGCCGAGGCTCACCGTGTCGCCGTCATGGATGATCTTGTCGACCGGGTGCTCCTTGCCGCCAGGCTTCATCGCCTTCAGTGCCGGCACGTCTTCGGCCATCGCGATGACCTGCGCACCCGTCATCTGCTTGACCTCTGCATCGCCCTCCTGATGATCGGCGTGGGCGTGGTTACCGAGCAATATCTTGATGTCGGAAAATTTGAATCCGAGATCGGCAACCGATTTCGCGATTCCCGGCACGTTGCGCTCATAGGTGCTGTCCATCAGGATATTTCCCTGCGGCGTCACGATGAGGAACGAGCTGAGCGTCTTGGTTCCGACATAATAGATGTTGCCGATGATCTTGTGCGGCGGGAATTGCGTTTCCTGATCCTCTCGCGTGCCCATGTTGCGCGAAAGAACCGTGCGGGGCGTGTAGGTCTTGCCGTGAACGGTCACCGTCGGATGGTCGGGCGGCGGCGGATTCTGCGCCTGGGCCGCATTGGCGCCGGCAAGCGCCATCGCGCCAGCTACGCATCCGAACATATTCAAAAGGGTTGTGGCTTTCATGCGGTCCTCCAGCAGCTCGCATGAGCGTAACACCGGCGCTTTTGCGACACTAGGGAGCGAATCTACTTCAGGATTTGCAGCACAGTCGCGGGCGTGGCCGGCACGGGCACCACGGAAAACGGCACGCGCCCGATCAGGCGGCCATCGGCGGTGGCGATCTCCACACGCCATTGACCCGAGCGCGGGCTGGATTTGGTGGAAGAGCCGCGATAGCCGCCATCGCGCCCGCCGGTGATGGGAAAGCTCACCGCGGCTTCGGTCTGCCAGCGCGCGCGGGCGGTATCGTAATGCTGCCAGAGGTGCACGATATTGGTGCGCAACTGGATCGGCGCAAAAACCGCGCTGTAGACCGACAGCGGCTCGCCGGGCGCGACATGCAGGACGGGGGCGGCACCGGCCGCACCGAGGAACGTGGCGGGTTCGGCCATCGCCTGATAGACGTCGCCAGTCTTGGTCACCGAATGAAACACGCCGGCTTTGGTGAGCGTCAGCGGCAGTGGCGGCAAGATGTTCGTGAAATAGAACAGATTGAGGATCGCGAAAACGCCCAACGCGCCCAGCGCGATGCCGCGCCAGGCCGCGCGCATGCGCTCCGGCCCGATGGCCGACAACATTGTGAGAACCGCGCCGAAACAGGCGACCGCAACGCCGCCGCTTAGCAAGAACGTGCGCTGGCCGAGCGCGCGCGTGAACAAGGGAACGACGAAGATCGCATAGGAGAAGAGCGCGAAGAACAGCAGCGTCGAGGTGAAGGCCAAACGAGACTGGTATTTCGCGAAGACCTCGTTGCCGATCAGCATGGCGGCCAGCACGATGAGAAACGGCCAGGACGCGGCGATCACGGCACTTCGGCCATAGAAGATCAGAAAAGCGCTCCACAGGCCGCCAAACGAAAATTGCGTGGCCACCACGAGCAGCGGACGGGCTTTCAGCAAAAGGCCCTCGGGTTCAATCGTCTCGATCAGATGCACCAGGACGATGGACGCAATGGCGGACAGCACATAGCCGAACAGGGCCAATTGCGCGATCGGATGATCCACCCGGTCCAGATAATAATTGTCGAACGCGAAGCCCGCGACCATCGAGACCGCGGACAGATGGCGTTCATAGCGCCGGAATGCGGAAAGCGGCAGCGCTACCAAGGGATGTGCAAGGGCACGCAAAGCTACCGCCTCATTGACCGGCCCGATTGGTGCGAGAAGACTATGTCCGCTTCGAGGCAGACACTCGCATGGAAAGCGGCTTTTCGCGCTTTGGAAAACACAATACTCTCCTTGTCGATCAAGGACGATCCAGACCGGCCTTGGACGGCGCAAGGGAGGAAACCATGAAACGCACGCATCATCATCTTGCCGCGGCGGCCCTTGCGCTCGCAGGCGTCGCAGCCGGCGCACCGCCGGCTCTGGCACAGAGCCATCCTGAATATATCCCGCTGCCCCGGGTGCAGGCCGCCCTTTACAAGCCCGACAGCGGCCCTGCGCCGCATGTGGCCTTCCTGGTGGCGCACCGCACCGCCAACAATCTCTCGACCAATGCCTGCGCCGAACTCGCCCAGCGCGGCTTCATGGTGCTCTGCTTCAACACCCGCTTCGTCAACAATGAGGCACAGGTTCGCTGGGAAGAAACCCCGCTCGATGTGAAGGCGGCGGTGGAATTCGTGCGCCGGCAGCCCGGCATCACGAAGGTGGTGCTGCTCGGCCATTCGGGTGGCTCCCCGCTGATGAGCCTCTATGAGGCCATTGCCGAGAACGGGGCCGCTTACTGCCAGCGCCCGGAACGCATCGTGAAATGCGGCAACGATGTCGATGGCCTCAAACCCGTGGACGCCATCGTCTTTCCCGATGCGCATCCCGGAAATCCGGTGCAGGCGCTGCGCGATCTGAACCCCTCGGTGGTGATGGGCGAGGACGGCAAGCTTAAGGTGATCCCCGAGCTGGACCCGTTCAGCCCGGCCAACGGCTTCAACCCGAACGGCGTCTCGCATTATTCCAAGGAATTCCAGACCCGCTATTACGCGGCGCAATCCAAGGCCATGACCGACCGGCTGGCGCGGGTTCAGGCGGACGAGGCGCGCATCAGACGCGGCGATTATCCGTATCCGGACGATGGCCTCGTAATGATTCCGGGCGGCGGCAATCCCGGCGCGGGTGCGGGCGGCGACGGCGTGCTGATCGCCATGGACCCGGATATCCCGGAACTGATGTCCACCGCGCGGCCCGAGAAGCTGCTCAAGAACGACGGCACCATCGTGACGCAGATCGTGCACAGCGTCGCGGTGCCCGAACCCCGCAACGCCAAGACCAATCGCGCCTTCCACACCGGCACGAAGATCTTCACCTTCAAATCCTTCCTTAGCGCCAATGCGACGCGCTCCACCAATTCGCTGGACGGGATCGAGGATTGCTCGTCCAACAATTCGACCGTCTGCGCGGTACAATCGATCCACGTGCCGATCCTGGTCGCCGCCATGGGCGGTTATCATTTTGTGCGGGATCAGGAGGTCATCTATGACAAATCCGCCAGCACCGATAAGGATTACGTCGTGATCGAAGGCGCGCTGCACGGCTACACGCCCTGCACGGCTTGCGAAAAGACGCCGGGGCAATATTCCAACACGATGAAGAACCTGTTCGACTACATCGCCGCCTGGACCAATAAGCGATTCTGAAAAGGTTTCGATTATGATGAAAACCCTTGGCCTCATCGCCACCGCACTCTCGTTCACCGCGTCCGCCGCTTTTGCGCAGACGACCTGGCCGAACCAGAAGGACGCATTTTTCACCATCAAGGATTTTCATTTCGCCAATGGCGAGACGCTGCCCGAGCTGCGGCTGCATTATGTGACCTTCGGCACGCCGAAGAAGAACGCCGCCGGCGAGATCATCAATGGCGTGATCCTGCTGCACGGCACCAGCGGGGCGGGCAAAAGCTGGTTCCTGCCCAGCCTTGCCGACGAGCTGTACAAACCCGGCCAGCCGCTGAGTGCGGAGGATTATTTCATCATCGTTCCCGATGCGATCGGCGTCGGCGGTTCGTCCAAACCGAGCGACGGGCTGAAAGGAAAATTCCCCCATTACCGCTATCACGACACGGTGGAGGCCGAACATCGCCTGATCACCGAAGCGCTCGGCATCAAGCATCTGCGCCTCGTTCTGGGCAGTTCCATGGGCGCGATGCAGACCTGGATGTGGGGGGAGATGTATCCCGATTTGATGGACGGACTGGTCCCGCTCGCGAGCCAGCCCATCGGCATATCGGGGCGCAACTGGATCAACCGCCGCATCCGCATCGAGGCGATTAAGCACGATCCCGATTACAACAACGGCATGTATGACAAGCCGCCCACGCATTGGATCTGGACGGCGGCGTCCGGCCCGATGGGCACCGAAAGCGATTACCAGATCCAGCAGATCGCGCCGACGCGTGAGGCCGGCGATGCCTTTTACAAGAAGCTGGTGGAGGACGCGTCCAAGGCCGATGCCAACGACACGCTCTACGGCATCGAAGCGGTGGAGGATTACAACCCCACGCCCGATCTGCACAAAATCAAGGCGAAGCTGATGGCGATCAATTCGGCCGATGACGAGGCCAATCCGGCGGCGCTGCATGTGATGGAGCCGGCGATCGCGAAAATCCCCGGCGCGCGCTATGTGCTGATTCCACAAAGCCCGGAGACGCACGGCCATTACACGCACTTACGTGCGGCGATCTGGAAACCCTATCTGGTGGAATTCCTGAAGACGCTCCCGCCGATGTAGTGACGCGGGGCGCGCGGGACGTAGCAGTCTCTAAACACGGTCACGAAGGGGAAATCGTCATGAAGGCTTGGTCGAAATTCATCGCCGTCACAATGGCAGGCTGTTTGAGCGTACTGATTGCCGGTGTCCCGGCGCGCGCAGGCGAAATCAGTGTTCTCGCCGGCGGCGGCCCGATGCCCGATGTCATGGGCACGCTCATTCCGATGTTCGAAAAGGCGACGGGCAACAAGGTGAAGATCGCCTTCAAGGGCAATCCCGCGATTGGCATGGACCTGAAGCAAGGTGCGGCCGATCTCGTCATCACCAATAGCGAGTTCGTGGACGAGCTTGCCACGGGCGGCGATCTGGCGGCCAACGGCAAGACGCTGCTGATGATTTCAAAAGTGGCCGTCGCGGTGAAGAAAGGCGCGCCGAGGCCCGATGTCAGCACACCCGACAAACTAAAGGCCGCACTCCTGGCGGCGAAGACCGTCGGCTACAGCCAGGGTTCAAGCGGCGTGCATTTTCTGACCGTGATCCAGAAGCTCGGCATTGCCGATGCGGTCAAGGCCAAAGCCGTCATCGTGCAAGGCCGTCCCGTGGGCGCGGCGATCGCGGCGGGCGAAGCCGAGATCGGCGTGCAGCAAGTCGCCGAATTGCGTCCCGTCGCCGGCGTCGATGTGATTGGCGAGCTGCCCCCTGCGTTGCAGAAGCAGATTCCCTATTCCGCCGGCGTGGCGGCCAAGGCGAAGGACGCGGCAACCGCCCGCGCGCTCGTGGCCTTCCTGCGCACGCAACCGGCGATGGACGTGCTCAAGCGCAAAGGCATGGACCTGCCGTAAGAAGCGCGGCGTGAGATTATTGGAAAAAGGGGTGGGCCTCAGCAAAGCGAAATTCGGGGGGAATCTTTCGCTGCTAGGGGCAAACCGCTGAGGCCCAAGGACACCCTAAACAGCCGAGGTGAGTGGCGTCACCACACTTCGCCGTAAGCATCAGGTCATAAATATTGCGTGTCACCCTCACTTTTAAGGGAGGGTTAGATGCGGCTCTGTAATGTGGGACGCAACGATGCCGGACAACATACTCGTCTTCTACGGCTCTTACCGCGCCACGCGCATTGGCATCCGCATGGCGAGCTTCGTCATCAACGAACTTCGCGCCCGCGGCGCCGTCCCGGAGCTGATTGACGCCCGTGAGATAGGACTTCCGATCATCGACCGGATGTATAAGGAATATCCCCCGGGTTCCGCTCCGAAAGCGATGGAAGACCTCGCTCGAAAAATCCGCGCGGCGGACGCTTTTGTGTTTGTCGTGGGTGAATACAATTGGGGACCGCAGCCGGGCCTGAAAAACCTGACCGACCATTTTTTAGAGGAATGGTTCTGGCGGCCGGCCGCCATCGTCAGCTATTCGCCGAGTCGACTGTCAGGCGTTCGTGCCAGTTCGGCCTGGCATACCATCCTGTCAGAGATGGGCATGGTCGTCGTCTCGAGCACAGTGGCCGTGGGCCCCATAGCCGAGACCCTCGACGCGCAAGGCGAGCCGATTGGCGAGGTGGGCCGCTTGGCACAAAAGGCACTGCACCGCCTTGCCGATGACCTCGCGTGGTGGACCTCGGCCGCCCGGAACGAACGCCTCCAACGAGCACCGCCCTATTAGCGCTTTCGGGCCAAAGGTTCGCCGCTATGGACGGCCGACGCGGCCGCCCCTTGTCAACCATATGTGAAGTCCGGCTTGCTCTGCCCAATTTCGATAATGTAACCGTCAGGATCGCGGATGTAGCAGCGCGTCTCGCCGTACTTGTCCTTCGGCTCTGTGATGAACTGGGCGCCTCGACTTTTCCACAATTCATAGCAGGCGCGAATATCCGCAACGCGGATATTCATGAAGCTGCTGATCTTATCAGGGTCGGCGAGGACGCTGAGCGTTACCGACGGCTTGTCGGGCGTCGGCCCGCCCCCGACATTGACGATGAGCCACGTATTCGCGATCTGAATGTAACCGGGCGCGCCGCTGCTATCGCCTCTGCTGAGAATGCGCCCGCCGAAGACCGTTTCGTAGAAATGGGCCGATCGGTCGATGTCGGCGACAGTGAGAAAATGTGCGACGGTGAACCCGTCCCGCGGAGGCATCTCATAGGTTTTCTGTTCGATTTGTACATTGCTCATGGACAGCTCCCTTTTCGATCAAGCGCCCGTTCGGGATTAAACTTCCCAAATGCGTCACAAACATCCCATCTCTGGGCTGTTGCCGGTTCGGTTGACACCCACTTAAGCTAATCCGGCTTTCATCTCGAACTCCATAGGGCTGATATATCCGAGCGTCGAGTG
>DASYEG010000296.1:0-5134 GCA_036499145.1 Micropepsaceae bacterium
GTGCCGGCGACGCCGCGCACATTGGCCTGACCGCCGAGCTTGCCTTCGGTGCCCACTTCGCGGGCCACGCGCGTCACTTCGGAGGCAAAGGAGTTGAGCTGGTCCACCATGGTGTTGATGGTGTTCTTGAGTTCGAGAATCTCGCCGCGCACGTCCACGGTGATCTTTTTCGACAGATCGCCATTGGCCACGGCCGTCGTCACTTCGGCGATGTTGCGCACCTGTCCGGTGAGGTTGGTGGCCATCGCGTTCACATTGTCGGTCAAATCCTTCCAGGTACCGGCCACGCCCCGCACATTCGCCTGGCCGCCAAGGCGCCCCTCGGTTCCCACTTCGCGCGCCACGCGGGTCACTTCGGAGGCAAATGAGTTGAGCTGATCCACCATGGTGTTGATGGTGTTCTTCAACTCCAGGATTTCACCTTTCACGTCCACGGTGATCTTTTTCGACAGGTCGCCATTCGCCACGGCGGTCGTCACCGCGGCGATGTTGCGCACCTGCCCCGTCAAGTTCGCGGCCATCAGGTTCACGTTGTCGGTCAGATCCTTCCAGGTACCGGCGACCCCTTCCACCTTGGCCTGACCGCCGAGCTTGCCTTCGGTTCCCACTTCGCGGGCCACGCGAGTCACTTCGGAGGCGAACGAGTTCAACTGATCCACCATGGTGTTGATGGTGTTCTTCAGCTCCAGGATTTCGCCCTTCACGTCCACGGTGATTTTCTTCGACAAATTGCCGTTGGCGACGGCGGTCGTCACATCGGCGATGTTGCGCACCTGTCCCGTGAGGTTTGCGGCCATCAGGTTCACATTGTCGGTCAAATCCTTCCAGGTACCGGCGACGCCGCGCACATTCGCCTGACCGCCGAGCTTGCCTTCGGTGCCCACTTCGCGCGCCACGCGGGTCACTTCGGAGGCAAACGAGTTCAACTGATCCACCATGGTGTTGATGGTGTTCTTGAGGTCGAGAATCTCGCCGCGCACGTCCACGGTGATCTTTTTCGACAGATCGCCGGTTGCCACCGCCGTCGTCACTTCGGCGATGTTGCGCACCTGCCCCGTGAGATTCGCGGCCATCAGGTTCACGTTGTCGGTCAGGTCCTTCCAGGTGCCCGCGACGCCTTCCACCTTGGCCTGGCCGCCGAGCTTGCCTTCGGTTCCCACTTCGCGGGCCACGCGCGTCACTTCGGAAGCGAACGAGTTGAGCTGGTCCACCATGATGTTGATGGTCGATTTCAGCTCCAGGATTTCGCCCTTCACGTCCACGGTGATCTTTTTCGACAGATCGCCCTTTGCCACGGCGGTCGTCACTTCCGCGATGTTGCGGACCTGCCCCGTGAGATTCGCGGCCATCAGGTTCACGTTGTCGGTCAGGTCTTTCCAGGTGCCGGCGACGCCGCGCACATTCGCCTGCCCGCCGAGCTTGCCTTCGGTGCCCACTTCGCGCGCCACGCGCGTCACTTCGGAGGCAAACGAATTCAACTGATCCACCATGGTGTTGATGGTCGACTTCAGTTCGAGCACCTCGCCCTTCACGTCCACGGTGATCTTCTTGGACAAATCCCCGTTGGCGACCGCGGTCGTCACTTCAGCGATGTTGCGCACCTGACCGGTGAGGTTCGCGGCCATGGCGTTCACATTGTCGGTCAAATCCTTCCAGGTGCCGGCAACCCCCTTCACCTTGGCTTGGCCGCCGAGCTTGCCTTCAGTGCCCACTTCGCGCGCCACGCGCGTCACTTCCGAGACGAACGACCCGAGCTGATCCACCATGGTGTTCACCACCTTGCCGATGCGCAGGAATTCGCCGCGCAGCGGCCGGCCTTCGATGTCGAGATTCACGGTCTGGGAAAGATCGCCACGAGCCACCGCGCCGATCACACGCGCCATTTCCGAGGTGGGCTGCACCAGGTCGGCGATAAGATTGTTCACCGTCTCGACGTTGGACGCCCACGAGCCCGTTGCATTCGGCAGTTTGGCCCGGTGGCCGATCTTGCCGTCCTTGCCTACGACATCGCCGAGCCGTTCGAACTCCTTGGTCAGCCTTTCATTGAGCTCGACCACATCGTTAAACGCCTCGCCGATTTCCCCGTCGATCCCCGTCAAGCCGATCGGCAGACGCACAGAGAAATCGCCTTTGCGGAATGCCCGCAAGACCGCCAGCAATTGATGCCTGTCGAGCGCGGCCGGTGCCGTCGCGGCCGTGGCCGATGCTGCTTTAGCCATTCGAAACTCCTTGGACAGGTCTGCAAGGACACGAAGAAACCGCCGCGGAACGGCCGTGCTGACGCCAGCGAAAACAAGTTCTTGGAATCACGGCGCACTCAGCCGTTTGACCGCTGCTTAGGCCGATAATCCTGAGCAGAGATGCCCTCCCGGTAACCTGAAATTCCCCCGCATGCGACAGGCAGCCAACCCTCAAACCATCAAACGCAAGTCCGCGGCGAAAGTTCCATGAGGTTCTACCCAGTACGGAAAATATTTTCTGCACGGTATCGTACAGCCGGGCCTAAGCGTGATTTCCAAACCATCATAACGCCTGGCCCTCATGCAGGACCGGACGATCGGGGTCGGAACAGCGGTCTGCGCGCAACCGGAACATTTCAGGCCATGAAAAGTTACCGCCCTGACGCTCACTCAGGAGTAAAAACCATGCCCACATCCAGCGGACACACCGCGGCGATCCTGGCTTCGAAGGTCAAGGGAACGCCGGTTTATAACAATAACGGCGACAAGGTCGGAACCCTCGAAGATATCGTTCTCGACAAGACGTCGAACAACATCATGTTCGCGGTCCTCGGTTCGGGCGGCATGTTCGGAATGGGCGAGAAATATCGCCCGATTCCGTGGTCGGTCCTGGACTACGATTCCGAGAAGGGCGGCTATATCGTGCCTCTCGACAAGACAATGCTTGAGGATGCACCCGCCAGACCTGACGCGGGGCGATGGCCATGATGCGATCCGCGCGAAGACCTTCAACTATTATAACGCGCCGCAATATTGGTGACGCGACACGTACATGCGTTGCGTGCAATTGAACGCCTCTCGAGCCCGCTCGGGAGGCGTTTTGCTTCTACGGAACTCGGGCTTTGACGTTGCGTTATCTGAGCTGACAAATCCGAGGAGACTCAAATGTTGCGCTGGGCAGTCATCTTTTTGATCGTCGGGCTGATCGCCGGCATGTTGGGGTTCACCGGCATCGCGGGCGCCTCGGTCGGAATCGCGAAATTCCTGTTCTTCCTCTTCATCGCGATGTTCTTGGTTTTCCTGCTGCTCGGCCTGACCGTGTTCCGCGCTATCACCGGTCCACGCTGAACATCCTTAGCGCGCCTTAGAATTCAGCGCTCATAACCGGCGCCGACCTTGCCGCGGAACGTCCAATAGGCATAGCCGAGATAGGCGAGCGTCACCGGCAGGATGATCGCTGTGCCGATGCCTAAGAACATGAGCGTGTCGGGCGCGCCCGCCGCCTGCCAAATCGTGACGCTTTGTGGAATCGCATAGGGCCACAGGCTGATCCCGAGTCCCGCATAGCCCATCAGCACAAGCAGAACCGAGAGCAGAAGCGGCCGCCCATCGCGCCTCTGCGGAATTGCGCGCCAGATGCCCAACGCGAGCGCGCCTGTCACCAAGGGCACCGGCCACAGAAAGAAAATATTGGGCAGCGAAAACCAGCGCTGGGCGATATTCGCGTGCGCCAGCGGCGTCCAGATGCTGACGATGCCGATGAAAACAACCGTCGCGGCCAAAGTCCAAGGCGCGATTCCGCGCGCGAAGACCTGGGCCGGTCCATCGGTCTTGTAGATCAGCCAGGCGGCACCCAGGAGCGCATAGCCGGCGGCGACGCCAAACGCGGCGGCCAGCGCGAACGGAGTGAGAAAGGAAAATGTGCTCCCCGCGAAATGGCCATCGCGGACGGAAATGCCGTCGATGAAGGCGCCCAGCATCATCCCCTGCATGAGTGCGGCGAGCCCCGAGCCCAAAGAGAATGCCCAATCCCAGAGAAACCGCGAGCGATGCGCCCGAAACCGGAATTCGAAGGCGACGCCCCGGAACACCAGCGCGAACAGCATCAGCATCAGCGGTACATAAAAGGCCGGCAGAACCACCGCATAGACCAGCGGAAACGCCGCGAACAAAAGCACTCCG
The DNA here is from genome assembly GCA_036499145.1 of Micropepsaceae bacterium. Taxonomy (GTDB): domain Bacteria; phylum Pseudomonadota; class Alphaproteobacteria; order Micropepsales; family Micropepsaceae; genus CAIYRG01. Next base: position 4,143 of record DASYEG010000296.1, read on the forward strand.
CCCATCACCAGCCAGGTTTCGTTGCCGTCCCAGACGGGACCGACGGAATTCATCATGGTATCGCGCGCGGCATCGTCAGGCGCCAGCAGGAACAGAATTCCGATGCCGAGATCGAGCCCGTCAAGCAGCACATAAAGCCCGACCGAAAACGCGACGGTCAGTGCGAAGAGGAGCGGCAGATCGAGCATGGCCATCATTCCGCAGGTCCGCGGACGGGTGCGGAATCGCGTCCCGGACGTACGCTCAACGCTTCCTCGGCAGGCTTTGGCGGATGCGGTCCGGCGAGCACGATCCGGCCGGCATAATAGAAAAAGGCCACCAACAGCACGCAATAGACGATGATGAAAAGCACCAGAGATGTCGCGACGGCTCCGGCCGCGACCGGCGATGCGGCGTCGGTGGTGCGCAATTGCCCATAGACCGTCCAGGGCTGACGGCCGGTTTCGGTCACCGTCCAGCCGCTCAGAATCGCGATGAAGCCTAGCGGGCTGGAGAAGGCGCAGAGGAAGCTGAACCATGCGCTGTCGTAGAGACGGCCGCGCCAGCGCAGCCATAGCCCCGTCCCCGCAATGGCGATCAGAAGAAACCCTATTCCCACCATGATGCGGAATGCGAAAAACACGAGCGGCACATAGGGGCGATCCCCAGGCGCCACCGATTTCAAACCCTGAACCACGCCATCGCTGCGATGGGTGAGAATGAGGCTCCCGAGTTCGGGAATCGCAAGCGCGAAAGCGTTGCGCTCGCGCGCCATGTCAGGCCAGGCGAACAGCGTGAGGGTCTGGTGCGGTCCGGTTTCCCAATCGCCTTCCATCGCCGCGACCTTGACGGGCTGATAGGCGAGACTGTTGAGCCCATGCGCGTCGCCGATTGCCAACTGCAGCGGCGCCAGCACGGCGGCGATTCCCATTGCCACCGAAAAGCCCGCACGGGCAAACGCCAGATGTTGCCGCCGCCAGAGATACCAACCCATCACGCCGATCACGACGAAG
>DASYEG010000297.1:0-2807 GCA_036499145.1 Micropepsaceae bacterium
GGGGCCATCGCCAAGGCTCTCAATTATGTCTACGCGCTCTGCGACAACGAACAGACGCGCATTCACGTGGTCACCATGAGCATGGGTGGCGTGGCATCGCAGGCATGGGCGGATGCGATCAACGCCCTCTACGATCGGGGCGTTTTCGTGGTGACCGCGGGCGGAAACAACTACGCCAATTTGCCGACGCACAACATCGTCTACCCGGCGCGGTTCAACCGCGTCGTCGCGGCCTGTGGGGTCATGGCAAACGGCAAACCCTATGCCGATCTCGATCCGCGGCTGATGGCGGGCAATTACGGGCCATCATCGAAGATGAAGACGGCGATCTCGGCCTACACGCCCAACACGCCCTGGGCGCGATTGGGGTGTGCTGCGATTGTCGATCATGACGGGGCGGGGACCTCCGCCGCGACGCCGCAGGTTGCCGCCGCCGCGGCGATCTGGATCGCGAAAAACCAAACCGCGTGGAAAGCCTATCCTGAGAACTGGATGCGCGCGGAGGCGGTTCGCACCGCGTTGTTCAAAACCGCGAAGACGGATGAAGAGAAGCATTTCGGCAAAGGGCTGCTGCAAGCCAAAGAGGCGCTGAGCGTCGTGCCCGCGGCCGGCGCGTTGACGGCGCAGCCCAAGGACAGCGCTGATTTCGCGGTGCTTCGGATTCTCACCGGCCTCGGGGCCGCCCCCCCATCCAGTGCGCAGCAGCGCATGCTGGAATTGGAAGCGCTGCAACTTGCCCAGACCGGCGAAATCGAGAAAATCCTTCCCGATCCCCAAGGGCCGATTTCCGTCGAGACGGCGCGCGCAGTGGCACGCGCCTTGATCACCGATCCGCGTGCGTCGGAGGCGTTGCGTACAACCCTCGCCGGCGCTCTCGCGCAACAGCCCGCGCCTCCTTCCCCGGGCCGCCGAAAGAAAAAAACCGGGGACGGCACGGTCACCCCGCCTGAGCCCGCCCACACTCCTGCACCGCCGGGAAGTTCGCCTTTGCCGGGTGAATTTTCCGCCATCCAGCAGCAACAGCTTCGAACGGCGCTCAATCCACCCATCGAGAAACCGAAGCGCCGCAAGCTGCAAGTCTATGCCTATGACCCTTCGCTCGGCACCTCGCTCGACACGCTGGGCATCAATCTGGCGCTGCTCGATGTCCGATGGGAGACGCTGGAGCCCGGGCCGGTGGGAGAATATCTCGAAATTGTCGACGCCGATCCGGCAAGCGGCGCCTGCTATGCCCCCGTCGATCTCGACGATCCCCACCTGCTTCCGCAACAGGGCTTGGCGCCGACGGAAACCGATCCCCGATTCCATCAGCAGATGGCCTATGCGGTGGCGTCGCGGACCATCGAATTCTTCGAGCGCGCGTTGGGCCGCGTTGCGCTGTGGGCGCCGCGAACGCCACGCTTGCCCGGCGAGTCGGAGCGTTACGTGGGACGCCTGCGCCTCTATCCGCATGCGCTGCGCGGTGCCAATGCCTATTACAGCCCCGACAAGAAAGCGCTGCTGCTCGGCTATTTCAATGCGAGCGACAGCGATCCTTCCGAAAACGCGCCAGGTTCGCTCGTCTTCACCGCGATTTCCCACGATATCGTCGCGCACGAGACCACGCATGCGCTGCTCGACGGTCTGCATCGCCGATATATCGAGGCGACAAATCCCGACGTGCTCGCCTTCCATGAAGGCTTCGCGGACATCGTCGCGCTGTTTCAGCATTTCACCATGCCCGAGGCGCTCAAGACTCAAATCGCGCGCACGCGCGGCGATCTCGGGCGGCAGAGTCTGCTGGGGGCGCTTGCCGTTCAGTTCGGCCATGCCACCGGCAATTATGGCGCCCTGCGCGATGCGATCGGCACTTGCGACGAGAATGGCGTGTGGCATCCTCATCAGCCCAAGACGACGGATTACACCAATGCCACCGAGCCCCACGATCGGGGTGCGGTTCTGGTGGCGGCGGTGTTCGACGCATTCCTCCAGCTTTATCGCGCACGCACCGCCGATCTTATCCGCCTGGCGACGGGTGGCACCGGCATTCTGGGGGAAGGCGCGCTCCCGGACGACCTTACGGATCGTCTGGCCGAGGAAGCCGCGACGGTGGCACGTCATTGCCTCGAAATCTGCATTCGCGGGCTCGATTATTGCCCCCCCGTAGACATCACGTTTCACGACTATCTGCGCGCGGTCATCACCGCGGATCGCGACATCGCGCAGGACGATCCCTTGGGCTATCGCGTCGCCTTCGTTTCGGCGTTTCGCGCGCGCGGCATCTCGTCCTTGGATGTGCGGTCGATTTCGTCGGACAGTTTGGCCTGGGAGCCTCCTCCGCTGCAGATCGGCAGGCTTGCGGACGTTCTAAAGAAATTGCGGCTCGATTGGGATCTGAAATCCAATCGCGAACACGCGTATCGCGCCTCGCGCCACAATGCGGCGATCTTCCACCGCTGGCTTGTGTCCGATGCCGTGAGCGACGAAGAGCTTGCGATGCTGGGCCTCGTCCGTCACGAGCGGCCTCTGACGCTGAACGGCGTGGAGGGATATCTTGGCCCCATCGAAGTCCATTCGGTGCGGCCGGCGCATCGCATCGGTCCGGACCGGGAAAGCCGCGCCGAACTCATTCTCGAGATCACGCAGACATGGAAAGACAAGCTTTCCGCGCCCGACACGATTTTCCGCGGCGGCTGCACGATGATCGTCGATCTTGAAAAGAGCGCGGCGCTTTATCTGGTCCGCAAGCGTGTCGACCATGCGGGGCGTTTCGCCGCGCAGACGTCTTTCCAGGCTCTGACATCCCTGAACCCTTTGAGAGCGAATTA
>DASYEG010000298.1:0-13217 GCA_036499145.1 Micropepsaceae bacterium
AGAATCGCTCAGGTGGGCGCACGCCTCATCGATGCCACCGCGAAATCTCTGGCGGAGCAGTTCTTCAAAAAATTCGCCGCCGTCGTGGAAAAACCGCAAGCCGCTGCGGAACCCATGCGCGAAACCACGCGTGAGCCAAGCCGCAATCTTGGCCTTTTTGCCCGTATCTGGGCTGCGATTGTGCGTTTCTTGTCCGGGCCGGCCAAAACCAAGGATTAGAAGGCGCCAAGACGTCGTCTCGTCGGTGCAAGAAATTACTGTCTCTCCAACCTCTTGATATGCTTTAACGCTCCAGGCTCGCATGTGCTCTGACGGGTATTCTGCGCGCGCCCATCGCGAAGGTAGCACCGTTTGAAAATCCGTCTCCACAGGGACGACTTGCCTGAGGGCCTCGATTTAGGCCCCCAAATCGCCGTCGATACCGAAACCCTGGGGCTGAACCCGGTGCGCGACCGGCTCTGTCTTGTGCAGCTTTCTTCCGGGGATGGCAGCGCCCATCTCGTGCAGTTCAGCCGCGATCGCTATCAGGCACCCAATCTCAAGCGCCTCTTGAACGATCGCAACGTATTGAAGCTCTATCACTTCGCCCGCTTCGATCTCGCCACCATGCGCCGTTATTTGGGCGTGACAGCCGGGCCGGTCTACTGCACCCGCACCGCCTCGAAGCTTGCGCGCACTTACACCGATAAGCATGGTCTCAAGGATCTGGTGAAGGAACTTCTGGACGTCGACCTTTCCAAGCAGCAGCAAAGCTCGGACTGGGGCGCGGAGACCCTGACCGAACAGCAGCTCGCTTACGCTGCGAACGACGTGGCATTTCTGCACCGGCTGATGGAGGCACTGGATCGGATGCTCATCCGGGAAGGACGCATGACGCTGGCACAGGCCTGCTTCGACTTTCTTCCCGCGCGGGCGGAACTCGATCTTGCCGGTTGGGCCGAAGGCGACATCTTCGCCCATTAGCTGCCGGCCCGGTGAGCAAAGACTAAGGCCTTTTCAGGGCGTGATTATTTTCACTTTGGTCGGTTTTCTGACCGTCCGGCCTTGATCGTTCCCACCCGGCTGCTCATAATCACCGTGAGACTTGGCATGATTTTCGCTTGTGGCGCGGCTTTCGCGCGGGCGCAGCCAGTCGGAACAAGCATTTTTCCGGTGAGCCGCTCTATGTCGATGCCCAAAGCCAAGGATCTTTCCGCGGAGAATCGCGAAGAGTCCGACCTGAAGGCCGCCCGCAGGGTTCTGCGCTTTGCCGGGGAGGCATTCTCCATGCTTTCGGCCAATCTGGACGGGGCGTTCACTCGTGCGCTCGATCTGCTGGCGGCGGTGCGGGGACGCGTGGTGGTCAGCGGCATGGGCAAGAGCGGCCATATCGGGCGCAAGCTCGCGGCCACCCTGTCCTCGACCGGCACGCCTGCGCAATTCGTACATCCCGCCGAGGCCAGCCATGGCGATCTCGGGGTGCTCACGCGCTCCGATGCTCTCATCATGCTGTCCAATTCCGGGGAAACGGCCGAGCTTTCCGACCTCATCACCTATGCCAAGCGCCATGCCATCCCTCTTATCGGGATCGCGAGCAATCCCGATTCCGCGCTGATCGCGGCCTCTGACGCCGCTCTGGTGCTGCCCAGGGTCCAGGAAGCCTGCCCCATGGGCCTTGCGCCGACCACCTCCACGACATTGATGATGGCGCTCGGCGACGCGCTTGCGGTCGCACTGATGGAACGCAAGGGCTTTTCCGCCGACCAATACCGCGATCTTCATCCCGCCGGATCCTTAGGGCGCGCCCTGATCCGGGTGTCCGATCTGATGCATAAGGAGGGGGAGTTTCCTCTTGTGACCGCCGACACCCCGATGAAGCAAATCCTTATCCTCATGACGTCGTTCGGGCGCTTCGGCTTCGCCGGCGTCGTGGGCATCCAGGACGACAGCGGGAAGCTGATCGGCATATTCACGGACGGCGATCTGCGCCGCCATATTCATGCCAACCCGCTGGATCATGTTGCAGCCGACCTGATGACCAAAAATCCCAAGACGATCGCAGCCGGAAAGCTCGCCGCAGAAGCGCTTGCGGAGATGAACGCGCAACGCATCACCAGTCTTTTTGTGGTTGCCGACGACGCAGCAGCCGCAAACATCCCCATCGGCCTCATTCACGTTCATGATTGCCTGCGGGCAGGACTGCGCTGATGTCACCGGCTCAGAGCGATCAGCCCAAGACTCGCAAGGAGCCGCTTCTTTCCTATCGCGCGCGCGAATGGCGCATCTCGCCGCGTGCGACGCTGATTGCCGCGCGCCGTTACAGCATGTTCGTGAAATTCATGAAGGGCGCCCTTCCTTTGGCGGCTCTCGCGCTCGGCATCGCCGTTCTGGCCTATGCGCTGCAGCCCCGCGATGCCAGACGCATGGCCATGACGTTCGAGCGTTTGTCGCGCGTGGAAGGCGATCTGGCCATGCTGAAGCCGCGTCTTTCCGGTGTCGACAATGACGGACTTCCTTTTGTCATCACTGCTGGCCGGGCGATCCAGGAAGCGCGGGGCTCCGATCGCGTGCGGCTGGAGGATGTCGCCGCCGATATGAACCTGAAGGATGGAACCTCGCTCCATGTGACCGCCGTGAAAGGTGTGGTCGATACCAAGACTCATGTGCTGCAGGTCTCCGGCGGAATGCATCTGACGTCGAAAGACGGCTACGACGCGCGGGCTCAGTCGGCCGTGGCCGATCTCAAGGCCGGCACTGTGCACGGCGAGCGTGGCATAGAAGCCGAAGGAAGTTTTGGCCACATCACCGCTGAGCGTTTCGCGCTCAATCGCGACACGCGGCAGCTTCGCTTCTCCGGCAAGGTCCACATGGTGATCAACGCAGACGCAAGCAGAAAAACGGCACCGACGGGAGGGATTCTGCAATGAGGCGTTTCGCTGCGTTGACCTTGGCTTTTGGTCTTGCCGTGACAATGACGGACGCTGCCAGTTCGGCGCCCGCGCCGGCACGGCGAGGGCCCAATGCCGGCCTTGATTCGAACGCCCCCATTGCCGTCAACGCCGATTCTTTTCTAGCCGATCTCAATGGAGAGACCGGCACCTATAGCGGCAATGTCATCGTTACTCAGGGCACGGTCAGGCTGCACGCCGACACGGTGAAGGTCACCGCACCCAGCGGTCATGCTTCGAAGATGGAAGCCCAGGGCCATGTGGTGGTGGACTCTCCATCGGGTCAGGCAGTGGGCGACAATGGTTTCTACGATGTGCCGTCGCAGGTGCTGCGCTTGAACGGCAATGTGGTTCTGACCAAGGAAGCGAATGTGATGCGCGGCTCGGCGCTGGAAATTTCCATGGCGACCGGCATTGCGCGCCTGACCGCAGGCGGACAGCCCGCTTTGCCGGGTCAGCCAGCCACGCAGCCCCAGGGCCGGGTTCAGGGCCTCTTCATCCCCGCCCAGCGGTCGGGTGCCGCCCCGCCGCCGGCGAATGCAAATTCACAAAATCCCTAAAGTTCACGCAATCTTAAACCCACGAAAGCAAAATCCGGGCCAATGAACGACAACACAAACATCTACGATTTGCGTGACGGTGCCGAAAGGCCGGCGCCGCGACTCTTGGAAGGTTTCCAGGGTCTGGCCGTCGCGCGAATCGGAAAGAGTTTCAAAAAACGCCCCGTGGTTCGTGGCGTGAGCCTGACCTTGCAGCGTGGCGAAGTGGTCGGACTGCTCGGTCCCAACGGGGCGGGCAAGACCACGATCTTCTATCTCATCACCGGTCTCATTCGCGCCGATTATGGCTCCATAACGCTCGATGGTCACGACATCACGCGGCTTCCGATGTACCGCCGCGCGCGGCTTGGCATCGGGTATCTTCCGCAGGAAGCTTCGATCTTCCGTGGACTGACAGCCGAAGAAAACATCCGCGCCGCCGCCGAGCTGGTCGAGCCGGACTCCGCTCATTGCGCCACTCTGGTCGACAGCCTGCTGGCGGAGTTTTCCATCTCCCATGTCGCGCACACCCCGGCGATTTCCCTGTCGGGCGGTGAAAGGCGGCGCGTGGAGATCGCCCGCGCGCTTGCGACGCATCCTGCCTATATCCTTTTGGACGAGCCTTTCGCAGGCGTCGATCCGATCGCGATCAACGATATCCGCGAGCTTGTGCGGCATCTGAAGGACCGTGGCATCGGGGTCCTCATCACCGACCACAATGTCCGCGAGGCGCTTGAAATCATCGATCGCGCTTACATCGTCCACGAAGGTCAGGTGCTCATGGAGGGCACGCCGGCCGATATCGTGGGCGACAAAGACGTCCGCCGGGTCTATCTCGGCGAGCGCTTCTCTTTGTAGAGGCGGCGCCCTGGGGCAATTATGGCGCTGACGCAACGCCTCGAACTAAAACAGGGCCAGACCCTGGTCATGACGCCGCAATTGCAGCAGGCGATCAAGCTGCTGCAGCTCTCCAATCTGGAGCTGGCGGACTATGTCGAGACCGAGCTTGAGAAAAACCCGTTGCTCGAGCGCGAGGACCCTCACGCCGGCGAGGGTGAACCCAATCCCCGGGAAATCGAAGGCGCGGCCGCGATTGCGGACAATGCGCCGCTCGACAAGACGCTCGCCACAGAAGATTTCGGCACCGCCTCGGATCTCGATGCCGGGCACGATGATCTTTACGCGGATGAGAGCCGCGCGGAGAAGCAGCCGCAGGGCGAGATCAACCAGCCATTGACCGATTGGTCGAACACAGGCAGCGGCGGGTTGGGAGACGGCGAGGATTTCGAAGGCAGCCTCACCGCCGGCACGACGCTCAAGGGACATTTGGAAGCACAGCTTGCCATCGCCGGATTGGCGCCGCATCAGCGCTTCCTCGCCGAGGTGCTGATCGAAGCGGTGGACGAAGCAGGTTATCTGCGTGCCGATCTCGCGGAGATCGCCGAACGCCTGGGCGCGACGCGCGAAGACTGCGACTCTACCCTCGCAGCACTGCAAGGCTTCGATCCCGCCGGGGTGTTCGCACGCGATCTTGTCGAATGCCTGGCGCTGCAACTGAAGGAGCGCGACCGGCTCGATCCGGCCATGCAGCTTTTGCTGACGCGGCTCGATCTCGTCGCCAAGCGCGACATCGCCGGTCTCTCGGCGCTTTGCTGTCTGGATGCATCCGACATTTCAGACATGATCGCGGAGATTCGCGCGCTGACGCCGAAACCGGGACTGGCTTTCGGTTCGGAGCCGGTTCAGCCGGTCGTACCCGACGTCTATGTGCGTGAGGGCGCGGACGGAAGCTGGCATGTTGAACTCAATTCGGACACGTTGCCTCGAGTTCTGGTGAACGCGCGCTATTATGCGCAAGTAAGCCGAAGCGCGCGCAATCGCGACGACAAGTCCTATCTCACCGATTGCATGAACAGCGCCAATTGGCTGGTCAAGAGTCTCGATCAGCGGGCGCGCACCATCGTCAAGGTGGCAAGCGAAATCGTGCGCCAACAGGATGCGTTTCTGACTCATGGCGTGCGGCATTTGCGGCCGCTGAATTTAAAGCTTATCGCCGATGCGATCGGAATGCACGAATCGACCGTTTCGCGTGTGACGTCCAACAAATACATGGCGACGCCGCGCGGGCTTTTCGAACTCAAATATTTCTTCACTTCGGCCATCCAATCGGCCAATGGCGGAGAGGCGCATTCGGCGGAAGCCGTGCGCGACCGCATCCGCGAATTGGTCGAAAAGGAAGAAGACGACGTCTTGTCGGATGACCGGATCGTTACCATTTTAAGCGGTGATGGTATCGATATCGCGCGCCGGACGGTGGCAAAATATCGTGAAGCTCTGCGCATCCCCTCGTCGGTCGAACGGCGCCGCCAGCGTCAGTTGGAAGTGTCCGACGCCGGGGCATGACCAGCGGTTGACAGGGCTTGGGCCCCGACCTATGGTCCGCGCCTTTTCGGACGCGCGCGTTGCCGCGGGCGGTGTAAAGCCGGGGGTCCGAAGGCAAAAATGATGCACATTCGTATTGCAGGAAAACAGATCGAGATCGGCGAGGCCTTGCCGCAACAGGTCCGCGAAAGGCTTTCGGAAACGGTGGAAAAGCACTTCGATCGTGACGCCACGGCCAACGTCACATTTACCAAAGAACGAATGGGATTTCGGGCGGACTGTACAGTGCATTTGAGTTCAGGAGCATCAATGCAAGCTCACGGCATCGCAGAGCACGCACACGCAGCGTTCGGTATTGCACGGGAGCATCTCGAAAAGCGCGTGCGCAGATACAAGAGGCGGCTTAAGAACCATCACGACCGCGGCGGGCTGAGCCCTTCCGCGTCGCTGTAACACGACAGGTCATCATGGAAATCGCGGATTTGCTTTCGCCCGATGCGGTTCTTGCGCATGTGAAGGCTAGCACCAAGAAGCAGGTGCTGCAGGAGATGGCGCATAAGGCCGCGATGCTTACCCAGCTTCCGGAGCGGCGCATCTTCGAAATTTTGACCGAGCGCGAAAAGCTTGGTTCAACCGGCATGGGGCAGGGCATCGCGATTCCGCATGGCCGCGTGGCGGGCGTAGAGAAGATGACCGGCCTGTTCGCGCAGCTCGATCATCCCGTTGATTTCGATTCGATGGACGATCAGCCCGTCGATCTGGTGTTCCTCCTGCTGGCTCCCGAGGGCGCGGGTGCGGATCATCTCAAGGCATTGGCGCGCGTCTCGCGCCTGCTGCGCAATCAGACGATCTGCGAGAAGCTCCGCGCCGCACCCCAGGCCGCTACGCTCTATGCGCTTCTAACCGAGCCGTCGGCCGCTCAGGCGGCGTGACTGTCTCCTCAGCCGCTTCCCGCGAGCAGACGCGCAAGGCCGCCAGGCTTCTCCTCGGCGGGTTTCTTGCAATGGCGGTTGCCATGGGAATCGGACGTTTCTTCTATACGCCGCTGCTCCCGATCATGCAGCGCCAGTTGCGCTTTGGCGCCGACATTGCGGGACTGATCGCGTCGGTCAATTTTGTCGGCTACCTCCTGGGCACGGTGATGGCGGCGTTCGTTCCGAAAGGTCGCACGCGCCTTCTCGTGTTTCGCTTCGCGCTGATTGCAAGCGTCGCGACCACGTTCGCGACTGGTCTTACCGAATCGGTCTCCCTATGGCTTGTCCTTCGCGGGGCGGCTGGTGTCGCCAGCGCTTTTGTCTTCCTCTTCGCCGCGGCCATCGTCGCCGAAACGCTCACCGCGACCGGAAAGCCCGGGCATGTCGGCTGGCTGTTCGGCGGTGTGGGGATCGGCATCGCCTTGTCCGGACTGATCGTAAGAATCGCGAGCGGTGTTCTTGACTGGGCGGGACTCTGGATAGCGGCGGGCGCGCTGTCGGTGCTGGCCGTGCCGTTCATTTTCTCGGCGGTCAGAGACATGACGCTGGCGCCGGATCCTTCGCGCGAGAAGATCGCGCACCGCGTGCCGCGTCCGCTGCCGTTGTGGCCTCTTTTGGTGAACTACACCTGCGAAGGCTTCGGCTATTCGATCATGGCGACCTTCATCGTGGCGATCGTGAAGGCCCGGCCCGGCATGGAGGCGGTCGGAGATTGGGTCTGGGTGGTGGTCGGGTTGGCTGGCTTGCCCAGCACGATGTTCTGGTCATGGATTGCCGAGCGCATCGGATACGCGGTGGCTTTGACGCTCGCCTATGTCGCGCAACTCATCGGCATCCTATTGCCCGTCGTCTCGGACCTCCCATCGGTAGCTCTTCTGGCCGCGATTCTTTTCGGCGGAACTTTCATGGCCATCACCGCGCTCGTTCTCGCATTGGGACGCGAATCCGCAAACGGTCAAGGGTTCGCAGTGCTGACAGCGGGTTTTGGCGGGGGGCAGATTTTAGGCCCGCTGGCGGCCGGTTATCTCGTCGCGGGGCGCACGGATTTCCATCAAGCACTGCTGGTCTCGGCGGGCGTCATTCTAGCCGGGCTCTTCTTTCTCGCGCTTGCGATTATGCAAGCGCGAGTGCGTGAACGAATGGTTAATGCACGCTGACCGGCACGAAATTGTTTTGCACGGCCGCACTGTAGGCAGATGCCCAATTGTCGGTAATCCCAAGTGTCCGGCCGTCGGCCGCGTGCAGCGCATACAGCTTTACATTGGCCGGCAGCTTGATTTCCGACGGAATTACCAACCCCATGGCCTTGGCTTCATCCAGAGCAATAGGCTTGATATAGGCCAAACGCGCTCCTTCAAAGGCCGGGCCTTCGAGCTCTTCAGTTTCGGGTGAGTCGTCGTCAAAGATTTCTTCTTCTTGTCTCATGACACTCTCCTGTTCAGGTCCGATTGTTACCATTGCTGCTGTGAACATCAGCTGAATGAATAGGTATCGTCCGTACAACGCTTTCCTGGTGCGGACGCTCCAATTCGATTGTGAGCAGGCCATGGCGGAGTTCGGCACTCAGCACTTCGATTCGCTCGGCAAGGACAAAGTTGCGCTGGAACTGACGGCTCGCAATCCCGCGATGTAGGAAGGTCTTGTCCTCGGGGTCCGTCATGCGCCCACGGATGACAAGCTGATTGTCCTCCATGGTCACGCTGAGATCTTCGGCTCTGAAGCCGGCGACGGCGAGCGTGATTTTCAGCCGGTTTTCGGTGATGTGCTCGATGTTGTAAGGCGGATACGAGTCCGCTTTTGCGGTGCGCTCAAGCAGCTTTTCGATATGTTCAAAACCCAACAGAAACGGGTTGTTGAAGAAGGTCCGATTCATCACCCAAAGCCCTCCTTGGCGGCTTTGTCCGGCCCCCGACCTGGGCGGCCTGCACTGAAAACGGCCCCACATGAGCACCGTTGCTAAAAGAAATGTAGGAATTGTCTGGAACCAATCAAGATGTTGGCCTGGCTCTTGCCGTCAGGGTCTCTCCGGGGCAGGAAGGGATTATGCGCGCGCCCTTCGTTTTATTGGACGATTCCCGGTCCGAGCAGCAGCGCTCGCGGCTTTTCACGGGCTTGGTCCGCACAGTGGAGGCCAGGACAGCAAGCGAAGTCCAGCCCGCTCTGGACGCCCTGGCCGCGGCCCGCAAGGAGGGCCTGTTCGCGGCCGGATATTTCGCCTACGAGCTCGGTTATGCGCTGGAATCGCGGCTTGTCCCATTGCTGCCGCAATCCTCTATCCCTCTGCTCTGGTTCGGCCTCTTCCACTCACAGGAAACCCTTGCGGGTCCCGAAACCGATCGCTGGCTCGCGCGACAATGTCGAGGCCGCGCCTATGCCGGCCCGTTGCATCCGGGCGACACCGAGAAAGAGTATGCCGGGCGTTTCGCACGCGTCCGCGATGACATCCTGGCCGGTGACGCCTACCAGGTGAATCTGACCTTTGCCTGCCGCTTCGCATTCGCGGGCGATGCGCTGGCGCTCTATGCTAGGCTACGCCGGCAAGCGAAGGCCGGTCATGGGGCCTATGTGGACGATGGCACGCGAAGCATCCTCAGCCTGTCGCCGGAACGATTTTTCGCCGTTGCGGACGGAGTTCTGACGGCGCGGCCGATGAAGGGAACCGCACCCAGGGGTAAGGACGCAGCGAGCGATGCACGCATCGCCGCCGGGCTCCAGACGAGCGAAAAAGACCGCGCCGAAAATCTCATGATCGTCGATCTGATCCGCAACGACATCGGACGCGTCGCCAAAACCGGTACCGTCAAGGTCGAGGATCTTTTCGCGGTCGAGACCTATCCCACCGTGCATCAGATGGTCTCGACGGTGCGGGGCGAATTGCGTGCCGGCGTGACGCCGGCCGATCTGGTGCGCGCGCTCTTTCCATGCGGCTCGGTGACGGGCGCGCCGAAATTGCGTGCCATGGAGATCATCGCAGAACTCGAACGCACGCCGCGCGGCCTTTATTGCGGCGCTATCGGAGTGTTCGCGCCCGACGGCGGCAGCGATTTCAACGTGGCGATCCGTACATTGACGATAGAGGGGCGCGAGGGACGGCTCGGCATCGGCGGCGGTATCGTCGCCGATTCGAAACCGGATGCGGAATATGAGGAATGCCTGATCAAGGCGCGCTTCTTCGGGGAGGGACGTCCGCCTTTGTCGCTGATCGAGACGCTGCGCTACGAGCCCAGGCAAGGATTCGTCCGCGAGCCTCTGCATTTGGCGCGGCTGGCACGTTCGGCGGCCACTTTCGGATTCTCTTTCGACGAAAAGACCGCGCGCAATGTCCTTCGCGATTGCGTCACGCACACCACCGCATCTTTGCGCGTGCGCCTGCAACTGGATGAAGACGGTTCCTTCACAACGAGCATCGCTGCTTTCGTGCCGGCTGCGGCCGGAACCGTCTGGACCTACAAGATTTCGGCCCATCAGGTGCAAAGTGCAGATGTTCTCTCCCGTCACAAGACAAACTGGCGCACGCTCTATGACGAAGAACGCGCGGCAGCAAACACTTCGGGCTGCGACGAAGTGCTTTTCCGCAATGAGAGAGACGAGATCGTTGAAGGCAGCACAACCAATCTATTCGTGCGCATCGGCGATCGGCTGGTGACGCCCGTTCTTTCCTGCGGGCCGCTGGAAGGATGTCTTCGGCGAGCGCTTCTGGATGCGGGCGAATGCGTCGAAGGCATCATTCTTGCCTCCGATCTGGAAAAGAACGAGGTCTATCTCGGAAATTCGCTGCGCGGATTGATAGGGGCGCGATCCTTTAATGGATGAGCTTACGCGAAAAGGTCCAGACCGGTTCGCGTAAGCATATAGGCGGCGACTGCGAACACCGCTCCGGCGAATATATAATTCAGCGCCTGTTTCTTTGCCGCCAGCCGTATCGCCGCACGCATTCCGAAGACACCGCCAATCGCGCCTCCCAGGATGAACTCGGTTGCCGTACCCCAATCGATAAAGCCAGAAAGCGCATAATTCACCGCTGTTGTGAGGCCGAAGGTTCCAACCGCGAACAAGGACGATCCGATGGCGTTCAGGAGAGGGAGGCCCCCTCCGTACATAATACCCGGGACGATCATGAATCCGCCGCCGATGCCGAAGAAGCCGGAGATTGTTCCGGCGGCAAGCCCGACAATCACCAGGCGAAATACGATTCGGCTTGTCATCCGCCGGCAAATTTCACCGCCGCCGTTGCGCGGTCGCAGGATGGCGATTCCGGCCGCGATCATCACCATGGCGAACAGGAAAAGAAGATGTTCACCGGACACAAGCTTTCCCAAGGTGGAGCCGATGACTGCGCCGAGCATACCCGCCGATCCAAACAGAATCGCGCAAGGCCAATGCACGTTGCCCGCCCGCCAATGGCTGAGAAGATTGATGAAGGCATTCACGGCAACCGCAAGGGCGCTCGTTCCGATGGCGATATGAGCGTCCTGGACACCGACGACATAAAGCAACAGAGGAACCGCCAATATCGATCCGCCACCGCCTATGATTCCGAGTGAAAATCCGACCGCGCCTCCCGACAACAATGCGCCAAGGGTCTGCAACGATATCAATGTTGCGCCTTGGAAGCGGCCCGTTGTGCATCGATGATCGGTTGAAACGGTCCCAGACGGTGCTGCTCGGGGGGGAATTTATCGGTGAACGGCCCAAAGGGCGCATCGGCGGGTTTGCGCGCGCGATCGGGATAATCGGCGTCGAGATTGGCGCGTTTGGGGCGCGGCTGGCTGTTGATGTAGGCCGCGACGTCCCAGGCATCTTCCACGGACAATTGCGGCGCATCGTAATGGGTGCCGAACGGCATGTTGGCGTGGATGAAGCTTGCCGAGCCGATCAGCCGATGCATGCCGGCGCCGTCGTTGAAACTGTCCGGTCCCCAGAGCGGAGGATAGAGATAGCCCTTTGCTTCACCGGGCGGCCCTTTGCGTTGACCTTGGCCGTCCGCTTGGTGGCAGAACGCGCATTCTTTTTCGTAGATCTGGGAACCGTGCTTGGGATCGGCGGCGCGACTGAGCAGCGGCAGACTCGGCGAGGCGCGGCCTTCGAGGGATTTTCCGACCGGCACGTTCGTGCTGAGAAACTGGATATAGGCAAGGAGCGCTTTCATCTCTTTGCCGCCAAGGGGGAGTGCGCGGCCATTCATGCTGCGCTCCATACAGCCCTCGATACGTTCTTCGAGCGTGCGCACTTCGTTTTCACGCGCGATATACACGGGAAACACTCCCCAAATGCCGATCATCGGAATCGCGAATTTCTGCGTGCCGCCTTTGAGATGACAGCTCTGGCAGGAGAGATTGTTGCCGGCGTAGCGCATGGAGGTATCCGGCACCTCTGGACCGATGACACTGTAGGTTTCATTGAAGACACGCTGTCCATAGACGACGATGTCTTTCCCGGCACCCGGCACAAGCGAATCAGGATTGGGCTGAGGCCATACCTCGGTCGTTTGGCCTAGCGCCTCGGGCATACCGAACAGCGCCAATGCAAAACTGAAGATAATTGCGGTTCGACGTCCCATGCCATCCTCCAAAACCAAAGCCATCATAAGGTGGAGCGCGGTCAATTTCCACTTCAGGCTTGTGGAATGCGTGGCGCGCTTCTAATTTGCCAGGGCCAATCACAAGGGGAGAGGGAAATGTTCAAAAGACTTCGCGCCGCGGTGGCGCTCATGGCAGTGGCGATACCCGTTTTCCTGGCCGGCATGCACACGGCATCGTCACAAAATACGCCCAAGCTGCACAAAATGGTTATCCAGGTGTCGCGCGAAGATACCGAAGGCATGATGCTCGCGCTCGGCAATGCGATCAATGCGAAAAAGCTTTACGACGCGCGCGGCGAGCAGTTCCAAGTCGAGATCGTCGCTTATGGTCCCGGCATCACCATGTTCCGCGAGGACAAATCGCCGGTCAAAGAACGTCTCGCAGAAGCGAAAAAAGAAATCCCGGGCATTGTCTACAGCATGTGCGGCAACGCCAAGGCCGCAGCGGAAAAGCGTGAGGGCCACGAGGTCGTTCCGATAGCTGGAGTGGGCGTCGTGCCCGCGGGCATCGTGCGCGTCGCCGAGCTGCAGGAACAAGGCTACGTCTACATTCGTCCCTGATATATTGGTTCGGAGATAAAGATGGCGTTCATTTCCAGGCGGCGCTTTGCTTTGGGTGCAGGCGCCGCCGCGACAACGGCTTTGGTGGGCCCGCGCCGTGGGCGCGCCGCAGCGCCTATTGAAATGCGCCAATTCCACAATCAGACCGAGGCCACGCCCTTGGACAAACGGCTCAAGGAGATGTGGGCTGCGGTCGAAATGGAAACCGGCGGCAAGATTCGCGTCAAAACCTATGCCCGCAACGACAATATTC
>DASYEG010000299.1:0-10451 GCA_036499145.1 Micropepsaceae bacterium
GTCATGTTCGCGAGCACATTATTAGGCGGGCTCGTATTCGGACGGCTGTTCATTAAATTGATGCTGGGACAGACGCTGAATCTTCCTGAGGACGCATGGCGCTCGCTCACATGGCGCTGGGCGTTTTTCTTCATGGCTCTCGCAATCCTCAATGAGATTGTATGGCGAAATGTCTCGACCAATGCATGGGTTGCGTTCAAGCTGTGGGGGGTATTTCCGTTGACGCTGCTTTTCGCGATGGCGCAGACGCCGTTCATTGCGCGCCATCAGATCGAAAGCGATGAGACGCCCGCCGCTTCGCGGTAAACGGTTGTAGAGCTTTTCGACATTAAACCGGCCTCTGCTGGAGGGCACGAGCCCACGCACCTTTCGCGTCGCGAAACGCGGCACTCGCATCGATACAGCAAGTGGAACTCTCATGCATCATTCGATCAAAATCACTCAAAGACCGCTTGCGTCCACGATGCGTTGCGCTAAGGTTGCCGGCCAGTACCGACGGGTACGGACGATTTTCACTGAAATCTCGAAATTGCACCGGGGGTTGGGGGATGGCTTCGAAGGGTCCGCGCAAGACCAATGGCGGTTTTGACCTTTCACAGTCCCCGTCGCATCTTCTGAGACGCTGCGTGCAATATGCGAACGATCTGTTTTCGCGCGAGCCGGGCGCGAGCGATCTGACCAAACAACAATTCACGGTGCTTACCGCGGTCGAACAGAATGAGGGTATGAGCCAGACGGAACTCGTTACCATCACAGGCATCGACCGTTCCACACTTGCGGAGATGATCCGGCGGATGATCGAGAAGGGTCTCCTGGACCGCGAACGCACCGAAAGCGATCAACGCGCGAACGCGGTGCGCATCGCGGCGGCCGGCAGGAAAGCCCTGCGCAGCGCACGCATGGCAAGCGAGCGGGTGGAACGTACCTTGCTGTCCAGTCTCGCCGCCGCCGACCGGACAAAATTCCTGAAAATGCTGACGTCGGTCGTAGGTCAGGCTGAAACCGAAAATCCGAACCCGCGCACCGAAGCGCGCGCGAAAACCCGGCGGTCACGCTAGAATCGCAGCCTTTAGACCTTAATATCCAGCTGGGTTCCCGGGCGCGGAACCGCACCTGGTTGAACCGGTTGCCTGCGCGTTTCCTCCGTGGAAGAGGCCGAAAAATCGAGCGGTTCGAACGCGGTCGTTTGAGCCGGCGCTTTGATGGCGGACGGACGTTGGGTCTGTGCCTGTGCGGCAAGGAGAAAATTGGAGACGTCGATCCGCATCGGTCCACCATGACCCAACATGGTTTGCAAAATCTAAATGCCACGCATCATTTCAGCGCCGGCAGGATCAATCTTTGGAGCACCTCGTCGTTCAACGGCCCCGCGTAATGCACGCGGATGATGCCTTTGCTGTCGACCACAAAGGTTTCCGGCACTCCGGTGACGCCCCAATCGATCGCGACGCGGCCCTCGCTATCCTGATTGATCTTTTCGAACGGATTGCCGAGCTCGGTCAGAAAGGCCCGGGCATCCTTGGCATCGCGTCCATACAGCGATTCCTTGTAATCGACCCCGTAGATCGTGACACCCGGCTGTTTGGCGAGCGCCTCGAGTGTCGGATGTTCCACCCGGCATGGGGCGCACCACGACGACCAGAAATTGACGATGATGGGATGACCCTGCCCAAGCTCGCTGCGGGCGAAACCCGGCGTCTGCGCATCGAGCGCGGGCAGCGCGATGCCGGGCGCGGGCTTACCGATCAGAGGCGAAGGAAGTTCGGACGGCGGCCCTTGGAACAGGCCGATATAAAGCAGGGCCGCGAGGCTCAAAAAAATCACAACAGGGATGACGAAATACAGTCGCTTCATCTTTGGCTCTCTGCACCGTCCCCGTTATCATCCTCCAACTGGCGCACGTTTCTTTTTGCGCGCGCATGCGCCTGCAGGGAAACCACCACAACGGCGGTCAGCACCAGCGCGCTGATAATATAGGCAGGCCACACATAGACCGCATAGCCGCCCATGGCGAAGAAACTCGCCATGATTTACGCGCCCTTCGCCATCATCAGCGAGCGCGCGCGCCGCTCGAGAATCTCCGTTTGCATGCGGATCAGCAAGAGCCAGGCGAACAGCATCGTATACCCGAGCATCATGACGAAGAGCGGCATGAGGAAGCTTTTGTCGATGGTGGGCCCACCCGGACGGATGATGCTTGCCGGCTGATGCAGCGTGTTCCACCAATCCACCGAAAAATGGATGATCGGCACATCGGCAGCGCCGACCAGCGACAGGATGGCAGCGGCCTTTGCCGCGCGCGCCGGATCGTCGATTGCATTCCACAGCGCGATGTAGCCCAGGTAGATGAAGAGCAGAATCAACTCGGAGACCAGCCGCGCATCGCCCCATTGCCAATAGGTGCCCCACATCGGCCGGCCCCAGAGCGAACCCGTGAGCAGTGCCAGCGCCGTGAAGGCCGCGCCCAAAGGTGCTGCCGATTTCGCCGCGACATCGGCAAGCGGGTGGCGAAAGACCAGACCGACCAGCGAGGCGCCCGCCATCACCCCATAGATCATGATGCCCATATAGGCGGCGGGCACATGCACGAACATGATCTTGACGCTCTGGCCCTGTTGGTAGTCGGGCGGCGTCGCGAGCAGCGCCCAATAGAAGCCGGTGCCGAGCAGAACCACCGCAAGGGCACAGACCCAGGGCGCAATGGCATTGGAAAAATCGAGGAAGCGTTTGGGATTGGCAAGAAAGGTAATCATCATGACGCCTACATAAGCCCTCCCTGCGAAATTGTCGAAATCAGCCGCCGAGATTGAGCCGCACCCCGGCTGCCGCGGCAAAGGGCGAAAGCGCCACCGCCGCCACCGAAAATGCGGCGAGGAACAGGAATGCACCCCGGCCGGTCCCATCGAGCGCATCGGTCACCGCGCCCGCGCCAAAGATCAGCGCGGGCGTGATCAGCGGCAGCACGATAAGCGCGAGGATCAATCCCCCGCGGCGGATCGAAAGGGTCAGGGCCGCTCCAATGGCGCCAACCCCGGAAAGTGCGGGCGTGCCGATGATCAGCGAGCCGACGAGCGCGAGATAGCCCGGCGCCGGAAGATTGAGCAGAAGCCCCAGCACCGGCGAAAGCACGACCAGCGGCAAGCCCGTGGTCAACCAATGCGCCAAGATCTTGGCCGTGGCCGCCCATTCCAGATTCAGCGGCGACAGCGACAGCACATCCAGGCTGCCGTCTTCGAAATCGGCCTGGAACAGCCGGTCAAGCGAGAGCAGCGCCGCCAGCGCCGCCGACACCCACAGCACCCCACCCGCGATGCGTCCGAGGAGTACGAGATCGGCCCCCACGCCGAAAGGGACCAGCGTCGAAACCAGCGCGAAAAAGGCCGCGGCCAGACTGGCCCCGCCGCCGGCGCGGAAGGCAAGCCGCATATCGCGTACCAGAAGGGCCTGGAATGCGGTCATGCGGTGCCCAGAAAAAAACGGGTGGCATCCAGACCCAGCGTCTCGTGGGTTGCGACAATGGCGATGCCGCCATCGTCGCAATGTTCGCCGATGAGCTGCGCGGCAAGCCGCCGTCCTGCCGCATCGAGCGAGGAAAGCGGCTCGTCCAGCAGCCATAGGGGCCGGTTGGACAGGATCAGGCGCGCCAAACCCAGACGCTTGCGCTGACCGGCGGATAGATATTGTGACGGAACGCCGGAAAGCCGCTTCAACCCCACATGGTCGAGCACACCCGCGACATCGATCCTCGCACCATAGAGAGCGGCGAAGAATTTCGCGTTCTCGACCACCGTGAGCTGGGCCTTGACCCCGTCATTATGCCCGATCCAGCCGGTGAGCTTGCCCCGTTCTTCGGAATCCGTAACGGAATAGCCCGCGCTCATCTGCATACGGATATTACCGGCCGTCGGCGGCAGGAGCCCGGCGAGGATCCGCAAGGCCGAGCTTTTGCCGGCCCCGTTAGGACCTTCGAGTGTCAGCACCTGCCCGGTCGCGACGGCAAAATCGATATCGCGGAAAATACGCCGCTCGCCGCGCTCGCAGGTGAGGTTTTGCACTTCGACGAGAGATAGGACAGCCATGACCGCCGAGAGGAATGCTTTGGTTCTTATATGTCATGGCCCGCAACGGCGGGCCATGAGGAGGGACGATGACGTTCGGCGAATGGACATGCGCCGGCTGGGCGACCGGGTCAAGCCTGCCCGCAATGACCGGCCGCTTCAATACATATGCTGACCGCCGTTGATGGAGAGGGTCGAGCCAGTGACGAAGCCGGCGCCGTCGCCGACCAGGAAAACCACCCCGTGGGCGATCTCATCCGCCTTGCCCAGGCGGCCTACCGGAATGCGCGCGACGATCTTCTCCAGCACGTTCGCCGGCACCGCCGAGACCATGTCGGTGTCGATGTAGCCCGGCGCGATCGCATTCACGGTGATCCCCTTGGCGGCGCCTTCCTGGGCGAGCGCCTTGGTGAAGCCATGGATGCCCGATTTCGCGGCCGCGTAATTGACCTGGCCATATTGGCCGGCCTGGCCGTTGATCGAGCCGATATTGACGATGCGGCCGAAATTCTTCGCCAGCATCCCCTCCCAGACGGCTTTGCACATATTGAAGCAGCCGCCGAGATTGGTGTCGAGCACCTGATCCCAATTGGTGCGGCTCATCTTGCGCATGGTGCCGTCGCGGGTGATGCCGGCATTGTTGACGACGATGTCCACGACGCCGAATTCGGCCGCGATCATGTCCACCGCGGTCAGGCAGGCGTCGAAATCGGACACGTCCCATTTCTTCGCGGCGATGCCGGTCTCAGCCGCGAAGCTTTGCGCCCTGGCCTCATCGCTGGCGTAATTCGCAACCACGGTACAGCCCGCGTCCTTAAGGGCAATCGAGATCGCCCGGCCGATCCCGCGGGTTCCTCCGGTGACAATCGCAATGCGTGCCATGATTCCTCCCTACGTCTCAGGCCGAGCATTTCGAAGCATGGGATGAAAATCGCCCGTGTTCAACGTTCCACGCACACAGCGATGCCCATGCCGCCACCGATGCACATGGTGGCAATGCCTTTCTTCGCATTCCGGCGTCCCATCTCATAGAGGAGCGTGACGAGAATGCGTCCGCCCGAGGCGCCAATGGGGTGTCCGATCGCGATGGCGCCGCCATTCACGTTGACTTTCGCAAGGTCCCAGCCGAGCCCATTGTTCACGGCGCAAGCCTGGGCCGCGAAAGCCTCGTTGGATTCGATCAAATCGAGATCGGACGCATTCCAGCCGGCCTTCTTCAATGCCATGCGCGAGGCGGGAATGGGTCCGGTGCCCATGATCTTGGGGTCGACCCCGGCGCTCGCCCAGGAAACGACGCGGGCGAGGGGCGCAATGCCACGGGCATCGGCCTCTTTGGCGCTCATCAGCACGAGCGCGGCGGCGCCATCGTTCAGGCCCGACGCATTGGCCGCCGTCACCGTCCCGTCCTTGGCGAAGGCAGGACGCAGCGCGGAGATGGATTCATAGGTCACCCCGTCGCGGATATATTCGTCGTTCTCGACGATTTTCACGCCTTTGCGCTCGGTTACGGTAACCGGAACGATCTCGTCCTTGAAGCGCCCCGCCTTGCGCGCGGCTTCCGCCTTGTTCTGAGACGCCACCGCGAAGCGGTCCTGCTGTTCGCGCGTGATCTGGAATTCGCGTGCCACGTTCTCAGCGGTAATTCCCATATGGATGCCGTGGAACGCATCCATCAGGCCGTCCTTGATCATGGTGTCGGCGAATTCCAGGGGGCCCATCTTCTGGCCGTTGCGCAAATGCGCCGCATGCTGCGCCATGCTCATGGATTCCTGACCGCCGGCCACAATGATGGATGCATCCCCGTTCCGAATCGACTGGTAGCCAAGCGCCACCGCCCGCAAGCCCGAGCCGCACAATTGGTTCACCAGATAGGCCGGCGTCTCGACCGGGATGCCGGCCTTCATGGACGCTTGGCGCCCGGGATTCTGCCCCTGCCCCGCGGTCAGGATCTGGCCCAGGATCACCTCGGAGACCTCTCTGGGCGCGACGTTCGCGCGTTCCAGAGCCGCCTTGATGGCGGCGGTCCCCAGATCATGGGCGGGCACATTGGCGAACGCCCCGGTAAAGGAACCGACCGGGGTGCGGGCTCCCGAAGCAATGACGACGTCGGTCATGGAAAAGGCCTTTGCTGCGAGCCACCGCCATTCATGCGCCGGTGGGCAGGTTGCGTAAACCAAAAATCAAAAAATGCTGCAATGCGGTAAAGAGTCCTGGACAGGGCCGCCCCATCGGTGCTGTGTTACAGACACGAGGGAACCAAGGGGCGGCAAAGCCCACTATATCGATTGAGGAACCGCTTGAGCGAAAAGGAAAGCGGGGCGCCCGGTCCGATCATCATAAAAAAATACGCGAACCGGCGTCTCTACAACACCCAGACATCGAGTTATGTGACGCTCGATCATCTCTGCGAGATGGTGAAGGACGGTGTGGAATTCGAGGTGCGCGATGCGCGCACCGGCGAAGACATCACCCGTCAGGTGCTGGCGCAGATCATCTTCGATGAGGAGAACAAGGGGCAGCATCTCCTGCCGATCCAGTTCCTGCGTCAGCTCATCCGATTTTACGGCGACAGCCTTCAATCCTTTGTCCCCTCCTATCTCGAAATGAGCATGGAGAGCTTCACCAAGAACCAGCAGGAGATGCGGGAGAAATTCGCCGAAGCGTTGGGCGGCAAGCTCGGCTTCAAGGATTTCGAGCAGATGACGCGTCAGAACATCCAGATGTTCGAGCGCGCCATGAAGATGTTCACGCCGTTCAGCGGTAGCATGGGGACATGGGGCGACAAGGAAGTCCCCAATCCCTTCGCGGCATTCGGCGGCATGGGGGCCAAACCTTCGCCTGCGGCCGAACCGCGCCCGTCTTCGCCGCCGCGCGAAGATGAAATTCGCGAACTCAAGGATCAGGTCGCGGCCATGCGCCAGCAAATCGCCGACCTTGCGCAGAAGAAATAGAGCGGTAGCGATTTTACCGAACTGAAATCAAAATCGCGTCGCCGCCGGGCCTGTCCCCGGCCCAATACGGCGCGCCAGGGGCTATTCGAACGCGGAGTGCGCCAGGCGCTCGTTCGGCTCCAGCCAGGCCGGCGAGAGCTCAGGCTCGCCGAAATAATAACCCTGGAAATAATCGACGCCGAAATCGACGAGCAATTCCGCGTCCTGTTCCGAACCCACCCATTCGGCGACCGTTTCCAGTTGGAAATTCTTGGCGAGATCGACCAGCGTGCGGACGAAGAGCTGATTGTCCGGCGAGCCGCTCAGGTTTTTGACATATTCGCCATCGATCTTGACCATATCGACGCGAAGATTGTGCAGATTGCGGAAGGACGTGTAACCGGCGCCGAAATCATCGATCGCGACACGGCAGCCCATGTCGCGCAGCCGCGTCACGAAGCGCGCATTCTCCTCAAAAGCCTGCAAGGCCGCGGTTTCGGTCAGCTCCACCGTCATGCGCTCGGCCACTTCGCGATTTTCCCGCACGTAATTGATGAAGGATTGCAGCCAGGAGTGATCGCCCGCCGTCGTCCCCGACACATTGATGGAGAGCTTGATGTGCGGATGCCGATAAAGCTGCGCGACGGCGATTTCGAGCGCCCGGCGGTCGGCATGGCGCACGAGCCCGAGCGTCTCGGCCGCCGGAATGAACTCGCCTGCGGCGGCCACCGTGCCGTCCTTGCGCTGCATCCTGAGCAGGCATTCGTAATGTTCGGGCTGACGCGAACGCGCACCCACGATCGGCTGATAAGCGAGAACCAGGCGCTGCTCGCCGAGCGCGGACATGATCTCGTCGCCGATGTTGATAAGGCGGCGGCGCTGGGATTCGCGCTGCGCCGATCCCGAATAGACGGCAAAACCGTTGCGCCCCATCGCTTTGGCGCGTTCAAGCGCTTCTTCGGCACGCAGCATGACGTCCTGGCTGGTGGCCGCGCCTTGGGGCAGCCATACCGCGCCGACCGACACGCTCGCCGATATCGCGCCCGCCCGTGTGGGAATCGGTTCGCTGCGCACCGCGGTGTGCAGGCGCTCGGCGATCAGTGACATTTCGCGCTCGCCGCATTCGCCCAGGACGACCCCGAATTTGTTGCCGGCGATACGCCCGATGATATCGGAGGTGCGCAACGCCTGCGCCAAACGCTGGCCCGCCGCCACGATCACCTCATCGGCTGCATCGAAGCCGTAGGTTTCGTTGATCACGGCGAGCTTGTCGATCGCGGTCACGATGAACGCGCAGGACCGTCCGTCTGCGGTGGAACGGCCGATGACGCGTGTCAGCTCATCGCGCAGCCGGGCACGGTTCAGATGTCCCGTCAGTTCGTCGCTGGTGGCGAGATAGGAAAGCCGGGTGAGCGCGTTTCTGTTTTCCGTGATCTCGCGCACCATACCCGTGATGCGTTCGGAGTGACCGCCGGGCCCCGGAATGCAGACGGCGGAAAGTTCGAACCATTGACGCGAGGTCTTGGTGACGGCTTGGAACTCCATACGGAACGTGGAATCGTAGGACGCCGGTTCCTCGATGATCTCGAGCAGCCGCGTGCGCGCCGCCAGAGAAAGCCAGGCGCGAAAGCCCTGACCCGTTTCAAGACGCTCGAGCTCGGAGAATTCGGGTATCGCCGCCTCCGTCCCATCCCAGCGGATGCGATCGTCGGCAAGCGTCCAATCGAAGGCCACCGCGCGGGCGCCCAGCAAAGCCAGCCGCAGACGCGTGACGTCCGCAGTCTGACCGAGTGCTTCCAAACGATCCTTGAATGCCAGCTGAATGGCGTGATTCTGCACCAATACACCCATAATTTCGCGATCTTCGTCGCGCCTTGAACCGCAGGCTAGCGTTCGGTGCGTTTAAGAAAGCTGAAATTTTTCGGGCTTGCGCGAACGAGTCGCCAAACGGCCTGAGATTTGCTTAAGTATGGGTTATGAAAATAGGCGGCAATAATTCCGATTTTCGTGCACGACGCGCGCTCCGCGCGCCGCGTATTGTCGAAAAGCCGGATAGCGTAAGCCGCTTAAGCGAAGAAAATCTGCGCGAAACCGCGCAAACCGCGATTCGTACCGAACGCCGCAGCGTCGCGCGCGCGTCCCGTTTTGGGACATATTACGCCGGGGGTGTGGATCGGCGCGGGATGCAAGCGCGCTTCGTCGCCCAGGTGCTCGGTCAAATCCTGGATTCGGGGGACGGGATCGCACTGATTGCCAGACGCGCTTATGCGCAGAGCAGCCGGGAGCGCAAGGAGACACGTCTCGTACGAGTGTTGTGAACCGCTAGCGCGGAGCCGCGACGTGCTCGCCGGCCTGAAGTTGAAGGGATGCCGCACCCAGCACGGGACCATAATCGTGCGCCTGCAAAATCACTGCGATGCCGTCATGTTTTGCATTCGCGAGATTGAGCGGCAAATCGATCTTCATCGCCTCGCCATTCCATTCGCCGGCGCGCTGCAGATCGCGCACCACATTGGTGTAGGTCAACGAATGATTGCGGTTCTCGCCCTGCTCGACATTGACCGTACCCTGATTGAGGGTCCGCATCACCCAGATCGTCGCGAGCGGTTTGGTCTTTGTCTTCGCCGCCGGAATGGCGATCTCCAGCCGGCCTGACACGGCGCCGACGGTGATCGGAATCGAGGTTTCCCCGAGCCCGTCATTCGTGCGCGCCGCCAGTGCCGCCATTACGCGGTCGCGTTGATTGCCGACCACATCGAAACGCCCGTCGACGATCATCTGCGGCGTGTAGATGCCCGAATGGCTCATCGCGCGCGCATAGGATTTCTGGCGCTGGGTGTTTGCGTCGGTGGCGTAGGTATCCTTCCAGCCGAGCATGTCCCAATAGGTAATGGGAAGCGAAAGGGCGATCACGTCCTTGCGTTTGGCGAGTTCCGTGACCAGCCGGTCCGCCGCCGGACAATCGCTGCAGCCCTGACTGGTGAAAAGTTCGACCACGATGGGCCGGGTCGCCGCGGCGACCGGCGTCTGGCGTGACGCAGCCGCAGGCTGGCCCGCCCACGCGCTAGGACTGAGCGCGGCGGCCAGGATTCCCGAAAGAAGAAAAAAACGCGCGTGCATGGGCAAAACCATAGGATGAACGCGCGATTTGCCCAAGAGGGTGGGAATCACGTTGGGTTGACTGTCCAGCCCGGATCACGGTCTTTTTATGCCGCCGCGAGATAGCGCAGGACGTGCTGAAGGATGCCGCCGCTTTTGAAATAGGCGACCTCGTCCACCGTATCGATGCGCGCAACCAGCGGCATGTCGACCGTACGCCCATCGGGATAGGTCACACGCGCCGTCACTTTCTTGCGCGTCCCCGATGCCCCTTCCCGCACCCCGATGTCGATGGCTTCCTTGCCCGTCAGCGCATAATCGTTGCGTGTCTTGCCGCCGGCGAATTCGAGGGGCAGGATTCCCA
>DASYEG010000300.1:0-6726 GCA_036499145.1 Micropepsaceae bacterium
ACCGCGGCGAGCGGAAACGCCGCGGCGACGAGCTTTTTCCCGGCGAAACCGCTCGGCTGCTATGGCGATGGCGGCGCCTGCTTCACCAATGACACGGCGCTGGCCACGGTGCTGCGCTCGCTTCGCATGCACGGAGAAGGCACCGACCGTTATGAGCACGCGCGCATCGGCATGAACTCCCGGCTGGACTCGATCCAGGCCGTCGTGCTGTCCGAGAAGCTGAAAATATTTCCCGATGAGATAGCGGCGCGCGAGCGGATCGCGCGGCGCTATAATGCCCTTCTCGGAAAGAGCAACCGCATCGTGATTCCGCATATCGTCGCCGGCGCGCAATCGGTGTGGGCGCAATATACGATACAGGTGGAAGACCGCGCCAAGCTGCTCGCGGATATGAAAGACGAGGGCATTCCCGCCAATGTCTATTATCCGATTCCCTTGGGGCGGCAGCGCGCCTACGCGCATTATCCCAGTGTGCCGACACCCGTCAGCGACGCATTGAGCGCAAGCGTCGCAAGCCTTCCCATGCATCCCTATCTCGATGAGGCGACTCAGGATCGCATCGCCGCGGCAGTGCTGAAGAGCGTGGGGTAATGCGTGTCGAGGAATTCGACTTCGATCTTCCGGAGGGTCGTATCGCGTTACGTCCCCTGACCCCGCGCGATGCGGCGCGGCTTATGGTGGTGCGGGCGGACGGCGGGATCGAGCACCGCGCCGTGCGCGACCTTCCGGAATTGCTTAAGCCGCACGATTGTCTCGTCGTCAACGACACGCGCGTCATCCCGGCGCGGCTCAGCGGCCGGCGTATCGCGCGGGACGAGATGGGGCAGGGCGCGGCCATCGAGGTCACGCTGCACAAGCGGGTCTCGCCCTCGGCGTTTCGCGCCTTTGTCAAACCGGCCAAGCGGTTGAAAGCCGGCGACCGCATCATGCTTGGAACCACGCTTGATGGCACGATTGCCGCGCGCGACGGAGGTGAAATCGAGATTGTCTTCGACCGAACCGGCGCCGCGCTCGATGCCGCCATTGCCGAGCAGGGCGAAATACCATTGCCGCCTTACATCGCGGGCAAACGCAAACCCGATGCACAGGATCGCAGCGACTATCAAACGGTCTATGCGGATAGGCCAGGCTCCGTTGCCGCGCCGACGGCCGGTTTGCACTTCACGCCTGAATTATTCGCTCGCCTTGGCGAGAAAGGGGTTCAGCGTGCCGATGTCACGCTGCATGTCGGGGCGGGCACGTTCCTGCCGGTGAGCGTCGAAGACACCAAGGACCACCGCATGCATGCTGAATGGGCGGAGCTTTCGCTGGCCACGGCCGATGCGCTCAACCGCATCCGGGAATCCGGTGGGCGTATCGTTGCGGTGGGCACGACGGCGCTGCGCACGCTGGAAACCGCCGCCGACGACAGGGGACACATCCATCCGTTCTGTTCCGACACAGCGCTGTTCATCACGCCCGGTTACCGCTTCAAGGCCGCCGATGTTCTTCTGACCAATTTCCACCTGCCGCGCTCGACCCTGTTCATGCTGGTCTCGGCCTTTTCGGGGACGCAAATCATGAGACACGCCTATGCGCAAGCTATTGCGGCGGATTATCGCTTCTATTCCTATGGCGATGCGTGTCTGTTGTTCCGGACGGCGCCATGAGCGGTCTTGGTTTCGAAGTCCTCGGCACCGATGGGGCGGCGCGCTCCGGAACCATCACGATGAAACGCGGGACCATACGCACGCCCGCCTTCATGCCGGTGGGGACAGCAGCAACCGTGAAGGCCATGCTGCCGGAAAGCGTCGCACAGACGGGCGCCGAGATCGTCCTTGGCAACACCTATCATTTGATGCTGAGGCCGGGCGCGGAACGCGTTGCGCGGCTGGGCGGCCTGCACAGATTCATGAATTGGCAGCGTCCGATCCTCACCGATTCTGGCGGCTTCCAAGTGATGTCGCTCTCCAATTTGCGCAAGATCACGGAAGAGGGGGTGCGCTTCCGTTCGCATGTCGATGGTGCGGAGCACTTCCTTTCGCCCGAGCGCGCGATGGAAATTCAGAACCTTCTGGGCTCGGACATCCAGATGGTGCTGGACGAATGCGCGCCTTTTCCGGCAACGCAAACACAGATCGAAGAATCGCTGGCGCTTTCGATGCGCTGGGCGAAGCGGTCCAAAGCGACCTTCGATGGGGGCGGCGGCCATGCCTGTTTCGGCATCGTTCAGGGCGGCGTCTATCCGCATCTTCGCCGGCGTTCGGCTGAGGAATTAAAGGCAATCGGCTTTGACGGCTATGCAGTAGGCGGTCTGGCGGTAGGCGAGGGGCAGCCGGCGATGTTCGAGACGCTCGAGGCGACGCTGCCCAATCTGCCCGACGACCGCCCGCGTTATCTGATGGGCGTGGGCAAGCCCGATGACATCGTGGGCGGCGTCTTGCGCGGCATCGACATGTTCGACTGCGTGCTGCCCACCCGCTCGGGCCGCAACGGTCAGGCCTTCACCTGGAAGGGGCCGCTCAATCTGCGCAATGCGCGCCACGCCGATGACACGGGGCCGCTCGACCCTGAGTGTTCGTGCCCTGCCTGCACATCCTATTCGCGCGCCTATCTGCATCATGTCGTGAAAGCAGGCGAGATCATCGCCTCGATGCTGCTGACCTGGCACAATCTGACCTTCTTTCAGGATCTCATGCGCGCGTTGCGTGAAGCGATCGCCGGCAAGAGGGCCGCAGCGTTCGCCAAGGCCTTCCTGACCGAATATCGGCCAGCGGTGGATACCGATGCCCAAGGTTGACCCCATCCTCCGGTCGCCTTACATGCTGGCGTTGCGAGCCCGTAGCTCAGGGGTAGAGCATCTGACTTTTAATCAGAGGGTCGTTGGTTCGATACCAACCGGGCTCGCCAATAAAATCAAACGCTTAAGTAGATTTTTCTTCTAGAAAATGGTTCCGAAAAGCTCGTGGGGACACAACTGAGGACCCAATCCCTGGGGTAGGTGGTGTCGCAGTTACTCCATTTTGGCGGTCATTAACGGCTAACCCGTAAATTTGGCCTCGAACTTGCGCCTTATTAGGGGCGCCACGGTCCAACCCTCCAGTCAATCCTGAAATCCGGGCTGGTTACGGACGCGCATTAACGCACCCTCAGACTGGCGCAACACGACGTCTCAAATGCCCCCGTACCAGGTACCGGCACCTTTCCGATAAAGATTCATGCGGTCGGTGACGAGGATGCGTGTCAAATATTTGGTGTTCTTCCAGCCGAGCTGGCGGCTCATGCGCAGGCGAAGAGGAGCGCCGAAGTCGGCGGGCAAGGCTTCGCGATTCATTCCGTAGGCGAGAATGGTTTGCGGATGGAGCGCGTCCGCCATGTCGATACTGTCCCACTGAACGCGGATTATCCCCGTCGTTTGCTGAGGGTTCGGATATGGCATGAACACAACGTAGCGCGCTTCGGGTCTCGTCTTGACGAAATTCAGCACATACGAAAGCCGCACCCCGGTCCATTCGGCAATGTAGGACCAGCCCTGTTCGCAGGCGTGCAGGACGATGTGGCTTTCGGAGGGCATATTCCTAAGCTCTTCGAGCGTAAAGGATACCGGTCGCTCGATCAGGCCCTCGAACTGAAGACGCCAGTCTTTGAAGCCGTCCGATGCCGAGCGCTGGAACGCATCATCTGGCGGCGCTGGCCCGTTCACAATGGGAGCCCTCGAGATATCGCTGCGCTTGAATTCGCGAGCGAGCGAATGGCCCGAGGTAAGAAGGCGCTGGGTGGAATAGGTTAGTGTCTCTCCGGCTCCGAAGAGGGTACCGTAGTCGGACGGTATCAAACCGTAACGGGCTGCCGCCGTGATGCCTGCGGCGCTTGCGGCGGTTGTCAGACCTGCGGTGACCAGCGCTCGCCGCGTCAGAATTGTGCTCATTGCGTGCTCCCTCCTTTAGGGATGCGTCCGGTTATCATCGCTCCCACATGGGCGCGAAACCCGACAAGGCAGAGCATGGCGATGTGGACGATGAGGAACATCAGCAACAGGCTTGCGAAGACGAAGTGAAGCGTGCGCGCGGACTGATGACCTCCCAACACGGTCACCAGAAAGGGAAATACGGAGGTTATCGCGAACGACATCGCAAGACCTGTCCAGACAATGCCGGGAAACAGCACGAACAGGACGATCAGATAGGTCAGACGCTGCACCACATTGTAAGTCCACGTTTCATCGGAGGCCGTGCGCCGCCAGCGCAGATGATCCCAAATCACGTTTAGGATGGGACGCCAGCGAAGATCCTCTTTCGCCGGCAGCAAGTCCTTGAGTAGGTGCTGCGTCGTTATACTGGCGCTCACATAAGCAAGAACACCGAGCACCAGAAACCAGGCAAAAAAGAAATGTATCGGGCGGTTCCAGACCGAAGGGCCAATAATCATGGGGAGCGGCAAATCAACAAGCGACGGCATAGCAACTGAGCCAGTTTCGCCCCAATACAGTCTCGGATGAGATATAAGAATGCCACTGCCGCTAGCGATCAGCCCCAGGACGCCTGTAGCAAAAACCCAGTGAGTGACGCGAACGATTGCCAAGTGGCGCAACGATTGCGTAGTCCAACGCGCGCCTACTCCCACGACCGGCACATCGCTTATTGGAATTGCCGGAACGCTTGCATCGAGTGATGCCGAGGAAAGACCCGTCCGCATACGGATTGCCTCCAAAGAACAGCACCCGCCGTGATTTCACGGTCCAAACACAAAGGTGGTCCCTCACATTATCACAGCAACGGCCTCTAAGTCTTTGCGCTAACGCCTGACATCCGCGCTAACGATGCCGGAACGAAAAGTCTTCGCGCGATGGGCGGAACATCCCTCGAGCACTCGCTGCCCGCCATAACTGCGGCCGCACGGCGGGATATTGGTAGCGCGACAGAAGCGCGCAACCTCGTTGTACTATAGGGCATTGGGGTATAAACCGCGCGCCAGTGCTTCAGGAGTGAAGCGCGCAGTCCCACCGGAATTCATCGCTTTTATGTCAGATTTTGCTCCAGCGCATCTGCGTAAAGACACGCTGCGCGATTTCACCGCCGATCACCGATTGCTGATAATTGCGGCTATGTCGCTGGTCGTCGGCACTATGGGCGCGGGAGCGGCATGGGTGCTGATGAAGCTCATCGCGCTGTTCACGAACCTTGCCTATTTTCAGCGCCTGTCCATCGCCCCGGTGGCTTTCTCTGAACAACATCTGGCGCCGTGGACCATTGTGGTTCCTGTGGTGGGTGGCCTGATTATCGGGCTGATCGCGCGCTACGGCTCCGAGAAGATTCGCGGTCACGGCATTCCTGAAGCCATTGAAGCCATTCTAATCGGCCAAAGCCGCATCGAGCCCAAGGTTGCCGCTCTGAAACCGCTGTCATCCGCCATCGCCATCGGCACCGGCGGGCCGTTCGGCGCCGAAGGGCCGATCATCATGACAGGCGGCGCGCTGGGCTCGCTGTTCGCGCAAATGTTCCATGTCAGCCCCGCCGAACGAAAGACCCTGCTGGTGGCGGGCGCGGCGGCTGGTATGACAGCCGTATTCGGCACGCCTATCGCTGCTATTCTCCTCGCCGTCGAGCTTCTGCTGTTCGAATGGAAGCCACGCAGTTTCATCCCGGTTGCCGTAGCCGCTGTCGTAGCCGCTGCGTGGCGTCCTCTGATACTGGGTGACGGGCCGCTCTTTCCCTATGCCGGCGTCCCCGATTATCCATGGTGGGGCCTTGCACTGTGCGCAGCCGTGGGCATTGCAGCCGGACTGCAATCCGCGGCAATGACGATATGCCTCTACGGTATGGAGGATTTGTTTCGCAAGCTTCCCCTCCATTGGATGTGGTGGCCCGCCATTGGCGGTTTGTTCGTCGGCATCGGCGGGTATTTCGAGCCTGCGGTGTTGGGTGTCGGATACGACAGCATTGCCGGGTTGTTGCACGGCACGCTCGACATGCGCGCCGCGGCTTCGCTGCTGTTTGGAAAGGCGGCCATCTGGCTTGTGGCGCTGTCCTCCGGTACATCCGGGGGCGTGTTGGCGCCGCTGCTGATCATGGGCGGCGCCCTGGGCTCGCTTGAGGCGCATGTCATGCCATTTGGCGATACCGGATTCTGGGCGCTGCTCGGCATGGCTGCGATCCTCGGCGGCACCATGCGTGCGCCGCTGACGGCGACCTTCTTCGCGGTCGAGCTAACCGGCAACACGCATATCATGCTACCGCTGATCGTGACTTCCGTCGCAGCCTTCACGCTGACCGTGCTGGTGATGCGCCGTTCCATTCTCACCGAACGCATTGCGCGGCGCGGCCATCACATTACGCGCGAATACACCATCGATCCGTTCCTGCAAACGCGTGTTTCACAGATCATGGCTCGGCCAGTACACACGCTGTCCGCCACGACGCCTTGCGCGGAAGTTGTCTCCTTCTTCACCACCATCGAAGGTGTGCGCCGGCACAAGAGCTACCCCGTCATCGGCGACGAGCAGCGGCTCATCGGCATGGTGTCGCGTTCGGACGTGATGCGCTGGGTCGTGGAAGGCGTGGACGATAAGGTGCCCCTGGGCGATGCCGTGGCCAGCGCCACGCCCATAGTTACCGGCTATCCCGACGAGCTTGTGGGAGACATTGCCGACCGCATGGCGGCGGCCGATGTCGGCCGCGTACCCATTTTAGAGCGCGACAGCCACAAGGTGGTTGGCCTCGTGGCGCGGCGCGATCTGTTGCGCGTACG
>DASYEG010000301.1:0-10632 GCA_036499145.1 Micropepsaceae bacterium
CGGCACCATCGACGGTGAGATCGCGGCTTCGCAAATCGCCTTGGACAAGTCCAACGCGACGACCAAGATCGTGCCGGGCCACGGGCCCTTGACCAACAAGGTCGAGTACCAAGCCTATCACGACATGCTGGTGGATATCCGCGGTCGTGTCGCCAAGTTGAAAGCCGAGGGCAAGACCGAGGACCAGGCGGTGGCGGCCAAACCGCTCGCCGATATTCAGGCACGGCTCAATCAGAATGACATGGCGAGCGAACGCGTCGTGCGTCAGGTCTATGAGACGCTGAAATAATTTCGGCTGAGAACAGGGCCGGACAAAGGGAGAAAACGATGAAGCGCTTCTTGGCGGCATTTGCCGTTGGTGCATTGGCGATGGCGGTTCCGGGTCTGGTGCCGGCCGAAAACTCCGTGGCGGTGGCAGCCCAATCGGGCGATCTGAAAATCTACTGGATCGATGTGGAGGGCGGCGCTTCAACGTTGTTCGTGGCCCCGACGGGCGAGTCGCTGCTGTTCGATACGGGCAATCCCGGCAATGGCGACCGCGATGCCAAACGGATTTTTGCCACCGCCCAGAAAGCCGGCCTCACCAAAATCGATCATGTCGTCATCAGCCATTGGCATGGCGATCATGTCGGCGGTTTGGAAGCGTTGTCGAAGATGATTCCGCTCGGCAAGTTCTACGATCATGGCGACGGCGTCGAACAGGCCGACAAAGCGAGGCACGATGCCTATGTCAGTCTCGCCGGGAACAATCGTAAGATGCTGAAGGCCGGCGACACGATTGCCTTGGGTGCCATCCCGGTGCGCGTGGTGGTTTCCGAAGGGCCGGTGATCGCCAACTCGATCAATGGTGGTACCGCCAATCCGCTCTGCGCCAATGCTCCGCAGATGAAACCGGCGGCGCCTGAGAATATCCGCATGGTCGGCCTTGCCATCACCTACAACAATTTCAAATATGCCAGCCTCGCCGATCTCGATTGGTCGCGGGAGACGGAGATGGCGTGCCCGGTGAACAAGCTTGGGCACATCAATCTCTACACCATCAACCGTCATGGCGGGCTCGACGATTCCGGCAATCCCGCTTTGCTGGGGGCCATTCGTCCGCAGGTCATCGTGCTCAATAACGGCCCGCACAAAGGTCTCGGCCAGACCGTCAAGGACGCCAAGCCCATCAATGCCAATTACACGCCCTATGAAACGAATTCGTATGTGCGGTTGGCGAAGAATCCGGACATCCAGGGCGTGTGGGCTGAGCATCTGTCGCTGATCGACAAGGACCCCGCGCACAACGCCCAACCCGACATGATCGCCAATCTCGAAGAAGGTGCGGGCGACCAGGGGAGTGGCATCAGCGCCGTCGTCGGTGCGGATGGCAAGTTCACCATCACCAACGCTCGCAACGGCTTCAGCAAGACCTACACCGCCAATTAGCGACGAGCGGCGCAAGCGTGTTCGAGCAATCCGCGAATCCAGGGAGAAAGCGATGAACAAAACGATTCTGCCGGCCGTGATCGTGGCGACCGGCATGGTGACGGCGGCGGCTCTTTCCTATGCCGCACAGTCCAATCCTCCGGCCAATCCACCGGGCGACGGTTTTCAGCCCAAGCCCTATTTCGTGATGCCGCTGGAAAAGGACCCGACGCGGCAGGTGCGCCTGCAATCGGTCGTCATTCCCCCGCATGTGGGAAACCAGTTCCACCGTCATCCGGGCGACCAATGGTGGGCAGTGCAGGAAGGCGAAGTCGTCTACACCATCAAGGGCCAAGCCCCGCGCGTACTGAAGCCGGGCGATTATGTTTATGTTCCGCGCGGTACGATTCACCGCAATCAGAACATGACCGATAGACCGGTGCGCTCCATCGAGCTGAACATCACCGACAAGGACAAGCCGCAGACCGAGCCGGTCCCGAACTAGCATCGTGACTTACCCCTGGTGGGCGCGCCTTGTGCCGGTCGATTTCGGCCGCGCACAATCTGGGCGGCTCGTGCCACAATGGGTCATGGCCGCAACCCTGCATCGCGCTGCACGAGATTCGTCATGACCCTGATCTTGTCCAATACCGACATCGATTCCGTACTGACGATGAGGGAATGCATCGACGTTCTGGAGGACGCCTATTGGGAGCTTGCTCACGGGCGTGGCGTCTCACGCACCCGTTCGGATTCTTTTTCGGAAACGAAGCGGCCTGACGCGCTCTACAGCCTCAAATCCATGGACGGTATCGTCCCGAAGCTCGGCGTCGGCGCGGTGCGCATCAATTCGGACATCATCACTTGGCCCAAGCAGGGCGAGAACGAGCGCCGGGTGAAAGTGCCCTCCGCGCCCGATGCCCGCTATGTCGGGCTGGTGCTGCTGTTCTCGACCGAAACTGGCGAGCCGCTGGCGATTTTTCCGGACGGGGTCATGCAGCGCATGCGAGTAGGCGCGGCCAACGCGCTGGGGGTCAAATATCTCGCGCGCCCCAAGGCCCGGCAAGTCGCGATCCTGGGCTCGGGCTGGCAAGCCGGCGCGCAGCTCATGGGTGTGTGTGCGGTGCGCGATGTGGAGATCATCCGATGCTACAGCCCGAATGCGCAACATTGCGATGCTTTCGCGCAAGAATGGAGCGCCAGGCTCGGTGTGCGGGTGATGCCTGTGCCGCGCGCAGAAGATGCGATTGCCGAGGCGGACATCGTGATGTGCGCGACCAACACCATCGACAATGTGTTCTTCGCCCGCTGGATCAAGCCGGGCTTGCACATCAGCTCCATCAAACGTCCGGAGGTGGAGACCGACGCCATCAAACACGCCGATCTGGTCGTCTTGCACAGCAATGATGCGAGCCCGGCGCATCTGTTCACCAGAGGTGTCACCATACCGGAAACCGCCGAAAACAAGGGCTGGATGCTGGCGAGCGAGATCGCGTTCGACAAATTGTCAACCCTGCCGCAGCTCATCGCCGGCCTGGCGCCGGGCCGCACGCGCGAGGATCAGGTGACCTGTTTTCTCAACAACATCGGGCTTGGATATCAATTTGCCGCCTGCGGTGCGTTGGTCTACCGAAAGGCGCGGGAACAGGGGTTGGGGCGCGACCTGCCGACCGATTGGTTCACTGAAGACGTCCACCCGTAAGCCAGGCCTGGATGGCACCGCTGCTGCTGCTTCGAACGCACACAACATTACAAGAAATTCATCGACCGTTTGCTTGGAGTGCGGGCCTCATGGCGGCTTTCGCGGCCATGCTCTTTTGGTACGTTCCGCTGGGGCGTCGTTGTCTGGCTGCTGGGCCGTGGTTCGCCGGGGCGTGGACTTGGTCTGCGGGGACGCGGTGACTATATTCATGACAGAACATAAATGTGAGTTGCCGTAGGTTTCGGACACGCTTAGGCCGGAATGGCCGAGGGGCATGGAGAACGCGATGCTGATCAGGAACAAGCCGAGCTGGGAGCTTCCCGAGCGCATAGCGTCGCCGGAAGCCCTGGTCATGAACCGGCGCAACTTGCTCAGGACCGCGGGCGCGATCGCCGCCGCGGGAGTGCTCGCCGGCTGCGACAAGAACACGGCCCAGAACCCAACCCTCGATGCGGCGAAGGTCGCGGCCGCGAAAGCCCCGGATCCGAGCGCCTCGCTTTACCCTTTCAAAACGAATGAGGCTTTCAAGGCCGGCCGCGAAATCACGCCGGAAGAACTCGTCTCCAGCTACAACAATTATTACGAGTTCGGCGTGGAAAAGGACGATCCTATCCGGAAT
Organism: Micropepsaceae bacterium; assembly: GCA_036499145.1. Taxonomy (GTDB): domain Bacteria; phylum Pseudomonadota; class Alphaproteobacteria; order Micropepsales; family Micropepsaceae; genus CAIYRG01. The sequence goes on from DASYEG010000301.1 coordinate 3,729, forward strand.
GCGGATCGGTTGCCTATCCGGCCTTGGGAGATCAGCTTCGAGGGCATGGTGGAAAAGCCGTTCAAGACGGATTTCGACACCCTTCTCAAAGCCATGCCGCTGGAAGAGCGCGTCTACCGCCACCGCTGCGTGGAGACCTGGTCGTTCGCCGCGCCTTGGTCGGGTTTCCCGATGAAAGCGCTGATCGATTATGCCAAACCGATGTCGGGCGCCAAATATGTGGTGATGAAATCCTGGGTGAATACCGAGGTCGCACCGGCGCAGAATCAGGTGTGGTATCCGTGGCCGTATACGGAAGGTTTGACCGTCGCCGAAGCGACCAATGATTTGGCTTTCCTGGTGACCGGCGCCTATGGCAAGCCGCTGCCCAAGCAGAATGGGGCGCCCTTGCGTTTGGCGACGCCGTGGAAATACGGCTTCAAATCGACCAAGGGGATTCAACGCTTCATCTTCACAATTGAACGGCCCAAGACCTATTGGATGGCGCTTGGTCCCGATGAATATGGCTTCTGGGCCAACGTCAATCCGAATGTGCCGCATCCGCGCTGGAGCCAATCCTCCGAGGAGATCCTCGGCACCGGGATGCGCGTGCCGACAAAGCTGTACAATGGCTATGGCGAGCAGGTCGCCGCGCTCTACGCCAATCTGGAAGGGGAACGGCTCTTCATGTGAGCCGGTTTGCCTTTGCGCAGAAAAAACGGCCGGGACGATCGTCCCGGCCGAGGTGTTTTGGAGGGTGCGAACGGCATCGCCGTCAGCATGGGAGGGAACCCTCCAGCGGTTTCGTTCGGGGGAAACGAACCTGATATCGATATGGGTGAGCGCGCGGCGATTTTCCAGGGTTGCGTTTGCCGTTTTTCGAATCGGCGAAAACGACTTCGCTCAATGTCCCGCTGCAAGAAAGCGTTCCGCCTCGAGAGCGGCCATGCAGCCCATACCCGCCGCCGTTACCGCCTGACGGAAAATTTTGTCCTTCACATCGCCCGCGGCGAAGACACCGGGAATGCTTGTCTTGGTCGAATCGTGCGCGGTGCGGATATAACCCTCTTCGTCCATGTCGAGTTGTCCGCGGAAGATCTCGGTCGCCGGGACATGACCGATGGCGACGAACAACCCATCTGCGGCGAGCGTGTCGCTCGCGCCCGTTTTGAGGTTTCTCACGCGTACGGCAGAGACAGTCCTGGGCTCGCCGCTGCCGATGACGTCCTCGACCATGGAATCCCAAACGATGCGCGTCTTGGGATTTTGTTCGAAGCGCATCTGGTTGGTCTTATCCGCGCGCAAGGTATCGCGCCGATGGATCAGGGTCACTTCGGTGGCGAAATTGGTCAGGAAAAGCGCTTCTTCCACGGCGGTATTGCCGCCGCCCACCACGACCACCTTCTTGCCCTTGAAAAAGAACCCGTCGCATGTGGCGCAGGCCGAGACGCCGAAGCCCTTGAAGCGTTCTTCGGACGGCAGACCCAGCCATTTGGCTTGCGCGCCGGTCGCGATAATAAGCGCGTCGGTGCTGTAGCGCCGGCCGGTATCGCCGGTGAGAATGAAGGGCCTCCGCGCCAGGTCGGCGCTTGAGATCAGATCATATTCGACGCGGGTGCCGACATGTTCGGCCTGGGCCTGCATCTGTTCCATCAGCCAAGGTCCCTGGATCGCGTCCTTGAATCCGGGATAGTTCTCGACCTCCGTGGTGATCGTGAGCTGTCCGCCTGGCTGCAGGCCCGCCACCATGGTCGGTTCGAGCATTGCGCGGGCGGCATAAATCGCCGCCGTGCAGCCCGCAGGACCGCTGCCCAGGATAAGGACTTTGGCGTGTACGCTATCGGACATGGAGTTCCCTGGCAGTCGACTGGCCGTCACATATCGGAAGAAGGCACTGAAAGGTCAAGCAGGCGATTTTTTGCTCACATCTGCGCGACAATGAAATATTATTGCTGAAACATGATCGCGTTTGGCCTAGACGGTGAGCGTTTTAAGGACCCAGCATGACACGCCATCGGCTTGATTCTATCGACCGCCAAATCCTGGCCGAACTCCAGGCCGATGGGCGCATGACCAATGTGGAGCTTGCGCGCCGCGTACAGATCACCGCGCCCCCATGCTTGCGGCGCGTTCGCGCGCTTGAGAAAGCCGGCTATGTGAAGGGCTATCACGCGGAGCTGGATGCCGCCTCGCTCGGTTTCGAGGTCACGGCCTTTGCGTTTGTCGGACTATCGAGCCAAGCCGAAGCCGATCTGAAAGCGTTCGAGGATCAGGCGCGCGCCTGGCCGCAGGTGCGCACTTGCCACATGCTTTCCGGTGAGGTGGATTTCATCTTGCTGTGTGTTGCGCGTGACCTGCCCGAATTCCAGACCTTCGTTACGGAAAAGCTGACGGCGGCAAAGAACGTCGCGAGCGTGAAGACGGCATTGGCAATCCGTGCATCCAAATTCGAGCCGGGAATCCCTGTCGAGCCGCGTGGATAAACCGGTCCGCCGTGCTACCAATCGCGGCGAAATCGTCTGCGGCGTATCGGTGGCGGCTGTGCGGTGTGCTCCATTCCTTGCGCTATGGTTTGCATGTGCGTGGGCTTCGGCGATGGCAGAGGCGCGGACGCTCGAGGTCGGTCCGGGGAAATCGTTCAGTCTGCCGAGCCAGGCGGCACAGGCGGCGCGCGACGGAGACGTGGTGGAAATCGCGCCCGGGACCTACATCGATTGCGCGGTGTGGACCAGCAACGGTTTGACCATCGAGTCAACCGGGCCTGGTGTCATCCTGTCGAAGAAATCCTGCGCCGGAAAAGGCATATTCGTCATCACGGGGAATGACGTCATCGTGCGCGGGCTGACCTTCCAGCACGCAGCGGTTCCTTCGCGCAACGGCGCAGGCATCCGCGCGCTAGGCGGCAATCTTACGGTCGAGCACAGTACGTTCCTTGAAAACGAAATGGGGATCCTGGCGACGGGCTCTCCGGCGGGAAGCCTCATCGTTCGGGACAGCCTGTTTGCGCGAAACGGCAGTTGTTATCCGAACTGCCGTAAGGACGATTTCATGCACGCGCTCTATGTCGGCCGCGAGCTTGCGCTGTTTCGGGTGGAACGCAGCGAGTTCACCGGGCAGCATGACGGCCATTACGTCAAATCGCGCGCCGCGCGCAGCGAAATCCTGAACAATGTGATTCACGATGGTGCCAAGGCCACGAGTTCCTATCTGATCGATATTCCCGATGGTGGAACCGTAATCGCGATCGGAAACCGGCTGGAAAAGGGGCCGGGCTTTGAAAACAGCGTAGCCATCGCGATCGGAGAAGAGAGCCAGAAAAACACGACGCCCGAGATCCGGATCGAAAACAACAGTTTCAGCAATCGCAACAATAAATCGGCGATTTTCCTCTGGAACCGGACCAAAACCGAACCATTGCTGCGCGCGAACACATTCGAGGGCAAGATTGTCCCGCTGTTCACCGGCATGAAATGACATCCAGGAACAATTATGTGCGCAAAACAGGCGCCGGCGTTTCGCGCGATGTGAACCTATTGCGGCGGGCCGGCGCAATTTAACGCTGTTTGCGGAACCCGATTCCGTTTCACGAAATTTCATGTACGCCTTGCCGGAACGGACTGCCGGGTCTATTTTCGTTTCGCCAGCCTAATTCCATGCCGTGACGGATTGCCGGGCTTCGATGGAGTCGTTGTGTGATGGGTGGCGCGTCCTCTATCCTGATGGATGTTCCGGAACGTTCTTCCCGGCGGCGGCTCATCGTATTCAGCTGCTCGTTCATTCTCGCCTGCGCGGTGAGCCTGGGTTATGTCTATTCACGGCCCGCGGAGTATCGCGCCATCGCGCGGGTGCATATTTCTCCCGCGGGCGTGGTCGCGGAATCCACCGACACGAAATCGCCCGCGTTGCAGGGCGATCCCAAATCGTTCCTGACCGAAGTGCAGGTTCTGACGAGCCGTCCCTTGTTGCAGGAGGTGGTCGAGCGCATCAGGACCGCGGGCAAACTTCCGGACCTCGGAAAGGATCCGGTCGATGCGGTTCAGCAGATGCTGCACGCAATGCCGGTCGAAGGCACGCAGGTCGTGGAGCTTTCCGCTGAGAGCTCTCGGCAGGCGCTTGTTTCCGATCTCGTGAACACCGTCGCTGCGGTCTACCGCGAGCAAACCGCCGATGCTTACAAGGACCAAGTGGCGAGCACGGGAGCCAATGTCGATGACGAGGCCCAGACCCTCCACGATCAGGTGTCGGCAAAACAACGTGCGCTGGATGCGTTTCGCGATCGCTATGACATCGTCTCGCTCGATCGCAAGGAGAACGATGTCCTCGCGAAGATCGATGGCTTGACCCGTTCCTATGCGGACGGAAACGCTCAACTGGCCAAGGCACAGGGAAATCTGGAAGCGTTTCAGGCCGCGCTGGCCGCAGGAAAGCCCATATCCCGGCCGAGAGACGATGCGGCCATTGCCGCGCTTGAAACAGAGCTTTCCATGCTTCGCGAAAAAATGCGCGGGCTGGAGCGCCGCTACAATTCCGCCTTTCTGGTTCTGGATCCCGAGACGAAGGCGCTTCCCGCGCAGATCGCCGAACTCGAACAGCAATTGAAGGACAGGCGTGCCGAGAGCGGGCGGGCGGCCATTGCCGACGCGGAAGATGAATTGTCGAGCGCCAAGGTGACGGTGGCCCGGCTTCGCAAGGATATCGACGACAATCAGAAAGGCGCGCGCGAATTCGCCACACGGCTTTCCGAATTCAAGGGGATGCAGGAGGACGTCGATCATCTGCAGGTCATGGAACGCCAGGTGCTCGACCGCTCGACGAAACTGCAATCGAGCATCCGCGAGCGCGCGCCGCGGGTCGAACTCATCGAGGCCGCGACCCCGAGCCTTGAACCATGGCGTCCCAACTATCGTCAAAACGCGCTCATCAGTGTGGCGGGATCGCTTTTCTTTGGTCTCCTGGCCACGTGGTTCGCCGATTTCCTTGCCGGTCCGGCGCCCGCCCGCGCCATGATGGTCCAGCATTCCCTGGCATTGCCATCGGTGGCGCGCTACGCAGCGCCGGCTTTGCGGACGCTCAAAGCCTCGCCGTCCGACGCGCCTGAGCTCCATTCGCCGGCAAGTCAGGTCCAGCTTCTTGCGCCCGAGGGTTTGCCGCGCGAGCTCGAGGATTCCGAGATCGCAGCATTGATCGCGAATGCCTCGGACGATCTGCGCCTCGCGGTCTTGACCCTGCTGACAGGATTGGATGCAGCCGAGGTCGCAGCTTTGCGCTGGGATCGAATCGATTTTGGAAAGAGATCGATCCTTATCGGCGGTCCATCGCCGCGGACACTCGCGTTGGAAGATCCGCTTGCCGCCGCGCTGGAACAGCGCCAGCCCGGTTCCGAGCCGTCTGCACCGGTCCTGCACGACGAACGCGGCAATCCCTTGAGCGTCGAAGACCTCGACCGGCTCGTCCTGTTTGGCGCCTACGATGCCGGCCTGGAACGGCCGGCGGACGTCAATTCGGCCGTGCTGCGCCATAGCTATCTGGCATTCCTGCTGCGCCAGGGTATCCGCGCGGCGGACATCAGCCGCATCGCGGGCCACATTCCGCAGGCGGAAATGGTTGCCCACATGCAATCGGCATCGCCTCGCGCACGGTTGCCTTTGGAGCAGATCGACCGCATGCATCCGGTATTGCGCGCGCTCGCCAGCCGCTTCAACGCCTGAAATTTCTGTTTCGCGCGCGCGTTCGCGCGCTTACGCGTCCGGCTGTTTGGACGGATGGGCGTCGGCAAACGGTTTTAGCGCGGTGCAATTCTGAACGACCGACTGGATTTCCGGGTACGGGGTCATGTCCGTCTTGAATCGCACAGCGGAAAAAACGTGCGACACCAGATAGGCGTCCGCGATCGTCGGCGCTTCGCCATAACAGAAACCCCGCCGGTCCGCGTCCGCGCGCAGCATGGTTTCGATCGCCTCGAAGCCGGCTTTGTTCCAGAGCCGAATCCACGCGGCGACGCCATCGGCATCCTGTTTATAGGTGTCGCGGATGAAATTGCGGACGCGCAGATTGTTGACCGGGTGCATGTCCGCTCCCACGATTCCGGCGATGGCGCGCACATGCGCGCGTGCGACCGCATCTTTCGGCAGCAGCGCAGGCTCGGGATAGACCTCCTCGAGATATTCGATGATGGCGGAGGATTGATAGAGCCGGTCCCCTTCGTCGGTTTCCAGGGTCGGGATCCCGCGCATCGGATTGATCGCGCCATAGGCGGCGCTCAGATGCTCGGCCTTGTCCAGCCGGATGGGGATGTACGCATAGGCAAGGCCCTTGAGGTTCAGCACGATCCGGGTGCGGTAGGACGTACTGCTGGCGTGGAAATTATAAAGCTTCATCATCATATCTCCCTGTTCGTGCCGGGTTTTTCACCGTTCGCCGATCGGATACTAAATCCATTGTCATTTTAGCTGCACTTGCAAATCAGTCGCATATGTGGTTCCCATGGGCGTTCAGAACGGACCTTTCCATGCGCAGACTCTTCGCATTTTCCGTTGCCGGTGCGCTGCTTTCGGGCGCGGCCCTCGCTGCATCCGCGGTGCAGCCCAAACCCGTCGATGTGCTCAACACCTATGGCGACCTCGCGCATGCGATGTACGAGGATTCCTTTATCACGGCAAAGGCCCTGCAAGGGGCGGTGAACGCGTTCCTTGTGGACCCCACGCCTGCGAAGCTCAGAGTTGCGCGTGACGCCTGGAAGGCAGCCCGGGTCCCTTATCTTCAGACCGAAGCTTTCCGTTTCGGCAACACCATCGTCGATGAATGGGAAGGTGAGGTGAATTCCTGGCCGCTGGATGAGGGGTTGATCGATTACGTCGCGGCGTCCTATGGCAAGACCTCCGACGAAAATCCTCTGTACACGCTGAACGTCATCGCCAATAGGCAG
>DASYEG010000302.1:0-20815 GCA_036499145.1 Micropepsaceae bacterium
GCACACCGACAAGATGCATGTGATCGAACGCTGGAAGATCATCGACGGTGGTAATACGGTCGAGGTTTCGATGAATGTCGAGGACCCTGGCGCCTTCACGACGCCCTGGTCGGCGACTCAACGCTGGCGACGGGTGCATCAGAGCCCGATGATGGAAATCGCCTGCAACGAGAACAACGCCAATTATCTGGAGCAGTACCGCTTTCCCATGCCTACAGCGGAAAAATCGGATTTCTAAGGCTGGTCCGAGGGCAAACGGAGTGGCTCGCGCTTCTAAAAACAAAACCGCTTGCAAAGGACGCGCGCGCAGGCGGTTTTCGGTTATAGTAATATGACATTCCCCGGAGAGGGAAACCCGTTCGGCCTGTGCTTCGCTGACAAACACATCGCCTGACAAACACATTGTAGGAGGAATGTCCGTGTTCAAATTTGTGCCGAATCCAAAAGCGCGACGCCTTGCGCGGCTGCTGTGCGGCGGTGCCTGCGCTGTGGTTCTCTCCACTGCAAGCGCGCCGGCCCAGAACAATTTTCTCGATGACGGCAATGTCGCATCGCTCAATACGAAGGTCACGATCCATGACCTTGCGCCCGACACGGTGACGTCCTGGGTGCCCGACCGCCCGACTGGCGACGATTTCCTTCCGCCGCCAAGCGGACCCGGGCCGGTGATGTCGCCAAAGGACCGCCCCTACGTACCCAATGGCAATGGCCGTCAGCCGACCTATCGCATCGCGGACACCTCCAATCCGATCCTGAAGCCCTGGGTCGTGGCGCAAATGGAAAAGTCCAATGCCGATGTGCGAGCAGGAAAGGTGCCCTACATCACCCGCGAACGTTGCTGGCCCGCCGGAGTGCCGGGCTTCACGGTCTATACCCGCGTTCAGCCGATCCATTTCTATGAGACCAAGAAAGAGATCACGATCATCAACGAGCTAAACACGCAGATTCGCCATATCTACATGGATGTGCCTCACACCAAAAATCCCGGCCATACCTGGTACGGAGAATCCGTGGGCCATTACCAGGGCGACGAACTCGTCGTCGATACGATCGGGCTCAACGACAAAACTTATGTCGACAATTACCGCACCCCGCATACCGATCAGATCCACGTTGTCGAACGCTGGAAGCTTATCGAAGGTGGCAAGATCTTGCAGGCAAGCGTCACTGTGGAGGATCCGGGCGCGTTCAACATGCCCTGGACGGGTGTCCAGCGCTGGAAGCGCATTGCCCGCCCGCTGGAGGAATATCTCTGCGAGCCCAGCAATGACGGCTATTTCAATTATGACGTCGTGCCCCTTCCTCAAGCGAACAAATCGGACTTCTGAGGAGAGAGCCAAAGGAGAGGAAACGACAGATGGGCAGGACTGTTCTGATGCGCGCGGGTGCCGCAGTCATCGCGATTACGGTTCTTTCCGGTGCTGCATCAGTCCCTGCCCTGGGCGTCGAGAGCGCGGCACATCCCGGCGCGATCCTCAATTTGGGACACGCCGACAGCGGCTGGTTTCCCGTGGGTGACGATTTTCTGCCTCCCATTTCGGGTCCGGGGCCCGTGATCTCCGATCCGGCGCACCCCTATTTCAACAATCAGAGCGGCCGTCAGCCTACAGACCGGGTTGCCGATCTCACCAATCCGATCCTGACACCCTGGGCGCTCGAGCGCATGGAAAAATCGAATGCCGCGACGCTCGCCGGAAAAATCCCTTTCAGCCCGCGCGAAACCTGCCGCCCGGCCGGCGTTCCCGGCTTCGATGTCTTCTCCCGCCTGCGGCCGGTCTATTTTCTGCAGACGCCAAAGGAAGTCACGATCATCAATGAAGGCGATCAGCAATCGCGCCGTGTCTATTTGAACGTGCCGCACTCGAAGAATCCCAAACCGTCCTGGTACGGAGAATCGGTCGGGCATTACGAGGGTGACACCCTGGTGATCGATACGATCGGGATGAACGGCAAAACCTATGTCGACAATTACCTGACACCGCACACGACGGCACTCCATGTCGTGGAACGCTTTCGGCTCATCGAGGGCGGCAAAATGCTGGAGGCCATGATTACGGTTGAGGACCCCGAGGCCTTCACCATGAAATGGTCGGCACGCCAGAGATATCGTCGTCAGCCGCAGGAGACGATGCAGGAAGCGGTGTGCGCGGAAAATAACGTCGATTTCTTCGCACAGGGTTATTTCCCCGTGCCGCAAGCGGACAAACCGGACTTCTGAGCCTTTTGCAAAGGAGCATTCCCCATGGCCATGCATCCTTCAACAAGCTTCACGTGGTGGAACGTTTTCCGGATGATCGACGGCGGCAAGACGCTCGAGGATTTCATCACCGTGGAATATCCGGGGATCTTGACCACGCCGTGGCCGGCGGCCCCACGGTTCCGGCGCGAGAACAATAGTCCCCATGTGGAGGATATTTGCGCCGAGAACAATTTTGCCTATTTCGGCTACGATGCCGTGCCGCTGCCCCAGGCGGTCAGAGCGGATTTCTGAAGAAACTCAGCTATTGGCAGAGAGTGGAGGAAGATCGCATGTCGAAATTTCTAAAGGCGGCAACGCAACGCATGAGCGCGGGCGCGATGCTCGCAGGTCTTGCCGCCGCGGGCGCATTTTTGCTGCCGGCATCGGCCGCGGATCAGACGCACGCGATTCCGATCTTCACGCCGGCCCCGAATGCGGGCTGGGTCCCCGACCGCATTACCGGAGACGATTTTCTTCCCGCTCCCGGCGGCGGCCCGGGCCCCGTGATGTCCGATCCGAAACATCCCTATGTGCCCAATGGCGGCGGACGGCAATCGACGTATCGCGTCGCCGACCTGAGCAATCCGATCCTCAAGCCGTGGGCAATCGAAAAGATGAAAAAGGCCAATGACGACGTCCTGGCCGGCAAGGTTCCTTACATCACGCGCGAACGCTGCTGGCCGGCAGGCGTTCCGGGTTCTACCGTGTATACGCGCGGCGGACAGCCGCTTTTCTTCTACCAGACGGCGGCGGAGGTCACGATCGTCAATGAGCTGAACGCCGAAGTGCGGCACGTCTATCTCGGCGTGCCGCATTCGAAGAATCCAAAACCATCCTGGTACGGAGAATCGGTCGGTCATTATGAAGGCGACGAATTGGTGGTCGATACGATCGGGATGAACGACCGCACCACGGTCGATAATTATCGCACGCCGCATACCGGCAAGATCCACGTCGTGGAACGCTTCAGGCTGATCGAAGGCGGCAAGACCTTGCAGTCCACCGTGACCGTCGATGACCCGGATACGTTCAACATGCCATGGACCGGAGTCCAGCGCTGGAAGAAGACAGACCGCATCCTCGAGGAAAACCCCTGCGCGGAAAACAACACAGAATTTTTTGGATACGATGTGGTTCCGGTACCGCACGCGGACAAGGCGGACTTCTAAGACGCGGTCCGGCGGGAGTTCCTAGCCTGCCCGCCTTCTCGGACATGGCTTTCACAAAGCCTTGAAACCGGTTCTGCCGCAATTGTGCTTGCGTTGATTTTCGCCCGAACCGGCCCGGAATGCCCTGCCCGCCCGTTGCCCCGGGGGCTTACGGGCCTTAAGCTCGCAATTTGAACGGCAGCAGAGCGACGACCCTGCGCCAACAAGGTGCCTGGAGTGGCAAGAGAGGAGTTGGAAATGCCGCAAACCGGCTCGAGGCGCCCGCGCGTTTCGCGAAAGCAAAGGCTTTGGGCGAGTGCCGCCGTTCCGCTCTTGGCGGCCGCTTCGCTTTGGGCTATCGGCGCTTCGGCTGCGGATATTTCCATTCCCGATTTCTCCCAGGGAAACACCGCCGGTTGGATTTCAGGGGGAGCCGATTTACTGCCCCCACCTTCGGGGCCGGGTCCGGTCGGGTTCGATCCTGCCCATCCCCATGTCGGCAACAATGATCGCCAGGGGCGTCAGCCGACGCCCCGCATCGGCGACGCGAATAGCCCGATCCTGCAGCCCTGGGCGGCCCAGATGGTGAAAAAGGCAAATGAGGACGTCCTTGCCGGGAAGGTCGGCTTCGAGGCGATGTCCACCTGCTGGCCGGCCGGCGTTCCGGGGATCATGGTCTTCACCGCCGAACCCATTTATTTCGTCCAAACGCCCAAACGCGTCACGATCCTTTATCAACGCGGACCCAATCAGCGGCGGGTCTACATGAACGTGCCGCATTCGAAAAATCCGAAACCCTCCTGGTACGGAGAATCTGTCGGCCACTACGAAGGCAAGACCTTGGTCATCGACACAATCGGCATGAATGACAAAACCTTCGTGGACAATGTACGCACGCCGCACACCACGCGATTGCACGTGGTCGAACGCTACACGATGTCCGACGACGGCCGCTCGATGGACGCAATGGCCACGGTGGAGGATCCCGGCGCCTTCACCACGCAATGGTCTGCGGTGCAGCACTACCGCCGGGTGACACAGCCTTACAGCGAGTCTGTCTGCGCCGAGAACAACAACAATTACAATTACTTCAATCTGAACGTCGATCCGATTCCTGAAGCCGCCAAGCCGGATTTCTGATTTTTCGCGGGTATGAGACGCATGAGGAAACCGATGTTCGAGCTTGCGACGCGGAAAGCTTGCGCGGGCTTTTTGTTTGCTATCGCCATTGCCGGCCCGATTGTCATTCCGGCTGCGCTGGCCGCCCCCGGCACAAGCCAAAAAATTCCCGCCCTCGCCTCCCCCGATTATGGCTGGCAGACCAATGTCGCCGATTGGCAGGAGCCGCCGGCAAGCTATGGCCATGGTCCGATCAGGCCCGATCCTCAACATCCTTTCATCAGCAATGCGGAAGCCGGACGGCGGGGCATCCAGCCCACCTTGCGCATCGGCGATGTGAAAGACCCGATCCTCAAACCCTGGGCGGCGCAATTCATGGCCGCGAGCAATAAGGAAGCGCTCACCGGCGAACGGCAGGTTCCCTTTGCCGCGCAAGCGCGCTGCTATCCCGGCGGTGTTCCGGGTCAATTGCTGTTTCCGTTCGAGCCGGTCTATTTCGTGCAGACGCCAAAAGAGGTTTGGATGATGTGGCAGCGCGATCATATGGTGCGCCGCGTCCTTCTCACCGACCGTCATTCGGCGAAACTGAAGCCGTCCTGGTTCGGCGAATCCATCGGCCATTACGAGAACGGCGATACGCTGGTGGTGGATACCGTCGGGCTCTCGACCAAAAACAGCTACATCGACAATTTCCGCACACCCCATAGCGAAAAGCTGCACGTGATCGAGCGCTTCACCGTCAGTGCGGACGGTAAGAACCTCACCGCCATCGCCACGGTGGAAGACCCCGAGACCTTCAACGGGCCACTCACCATGCAGCAGCGCTGGTTCAAGGTGGATGCGCCAATGGCGGAGACGTCATGCGCCGAAAACAACGACGATTTCTTTCATCAGAATCTGTTTCCGCTGCCCGAGGCGAAAACACCTGATTTCTGATCGGTTCTACACAGGAGAATGGAATGCCCAGGGTTGCGTCGAACGGTTGCGTTTCAGCGATTTTCAAACATGCGCTTGCCGGCGCCGCCTTTACCGGCCTACTCGGGATGGCGTTGACGCCGGCGGCGTCCGCACCGGCGCCGGGACGTGAGCCGGCACTGGTGGACCGCAGTACGCCGTCCAATCTGGACTTCGCAGTTTCCAAGAACGGGATTCCCAATCTCGCGTCCATCAGCTTCGCCTGGCTGTCGGACGGCGCGGATTGGATAGACCCGCCCGCCGGCACGCCGGGTCATGGCCGGATCAAGAACGATCCCGACCACCCGTTCCTGGGCAATGTCGATGCGCGCCGGCTCGGCCGTCAGCCGACGCTGCGGATCGGCGATTATCGCGATCCCGTGCTGAAGCCCTGGGCGTCCAAGTTCATGCAGGAGACCAATGCGGAAGCGCTTTCGGGCAAGCTCGACGTCCCCTTTGCCGCGCAGGCGCGCTGTTGGCCCGGCGGTGTTCCGGGGCAACTGCTTTATCCCGCGGAGCCCTTCTACTTCATCCAGACCCCCAAGGAAGTCTGGATGATCTGGCAGCGCGATCACATGGTGCGTCGCATATACCTGACGGACAAGCATTCGGCGAATGTGAAGCCTCAATCCTTTGGAGAATCCATCGGTCATTACGAGGGTGGCAACACGCTTGTCGTCGACACCGTCGGCCTCTCGACCAAGAACAACTACATCGACAATTTTCGCACGCCGCACACCACGAAAGAGCATGTGGTCGAACGCTTCACGATCGCGCCCGACGGCAAGAAGCTTTCGGCGATCGTCACTGTCGATGATCCCGACACGTTCAACGAACCCATCCACATGATGCAGACCTGGCACAAGGTGGTGAACCCGCTGCTCGAGACCGTGTGTGCGGAGAACAACAACGACAGCACATTCTTTCATCAGAAATTGTTCCCGATGCCGGAGGCGACAAAAGCGGATTTCTGATCGCCCGATGGCTCGGGACGTTGGGGCTGGGAGGAACCGATGTCCGAATTCGCGTTCACGATGTCCGCCAAGCTCCTGTTTCGAGGCGCGGCCGTCATAGGTGTGCTCGCGGGGCTTGGGGGTGCGTCGAGTCTCGCGGCGGGTGGTGCGGCTCCGCCGGATTTCGGCGGTCTGAGTTCAGGCTGGAGGTCGGCCGGCGGTGAATGGACCATGATGCCGGGAAGCGGCCAGATCACGGTTCAGGATCCGCAAGTTCGCTATGTGCCCAATAATGTGCGCGAGCAACCGACGTTTCGCTATGCCTACGCCAGAAATCCCGATCTCATGCCGTGGGCGAATGACGCACTGAAGAAGGACAATCTGAAACAGGACAAGGGCTTCGCGATGTGGTCGCGCTCGTCGCGCTGCTGGGCGCAGGGCGTGCCTGTCTTTTTGCTGAACCCCGCCCGGCCGACCTACTTCATCCAGACGCCCAAAGAGGTCCTGATGATCTCGGAAACCGATCATCAGGTGCGGCACATTTACATGAACGTATCTCATTCGCCGGATTTGAAACCCTCCTGGTACGGAGAATCTGTCGGCCACTACGAGGATTCCGAACTCGTGATCGATACCATCGGTCAGAACACCAGAACCTTCATCGACAATTTCCGCACGCCGCACGGCCCCAGGCTGCATGTCGTGGAACGCTTCCGGATCATCGAAGGCGGCAAGACCATGGAAGAGGAAATCACCGTCGAAGACGCCCACACACTGCTCAGGCCATGGCACGTGACGCACCGCGCCAGGCGAGTGAATGCGCCGATGCAGGAATCTTCCTGCGCGGAAAGCGGCGGCGACCACTTCGCGGTCGATGCCGAACCGATCCCCACTGCGGATAAACCCGATTTCTGATTGGAGGTTCATATGCGCACATCTCTTGGCATGATCGGCGCCTTGCTAGTAGGAACTACGGTCTCGGTGGCCGCGCCCGCGGACCACGCGGCAGTCCCTGATTTTTCGGGCATGACCACGGGCTGGCTCGCGATGGGCACGGATTTCAAGCAGGTGCCGGGGGCGCCCGCCATGGTCACCAATGACGATGCTCGTCCCCATGTCGGCAATGGCGGAGGCAAGCAGTCGAGCTTCCGGTTCGCGGACCTCGACAATCCCAACCTCACGGAGTTCGCCAAAGCCGGCCTGAAGAAAACCAATGACGAGGTGCTCCGCGGCAACGCCGTGTTCTCCCGCGAGGCGCGTTGCTGGCCCACGGGCGTTCCGACCTACGACCTCAATCAGGCGCAGCCTATCTATTTCATCCAGACGCCGAAGGAGGTCACGATCATCTGGCAGATGGATCATCAGGTGCGCCACATCTATCTCAATATCGCCCATTCGCCCAATCCAAAACCCTCCTGGTACGGAGAATCCGTCGGACATTACGAAGGCGATACACTGGTGGTGGACACCATCGGCCAGAACACAAAAACTTATGTCGACAATTACCGCACACCCCATAGCGAGAAGCTGCACGTGACGGAGCGCTTCCACCTGACCAATGAGGGCAAGAACCTGCAGGCCGATATCATGGTCGACGATCCGGCGACGTTCAAACAACCGCTGAAGCTGATCCAGACCTGGCGCAAGGTGGCACAGGGGCCGATGAACGAATCATCCTGCGCCGAAAGCGGCCCCGGCTTTTTCGACTTCGACGTCGAACCCATCCCGACGGCCGGCAGACCCGATTTCTGATGGCTTTATTCTCTTCCACGGCGAAGCGGCGCGGGGCGATAGCCGGTGGCTTTGCCGCTGCTTTCTTCACAGTAGGCTCGGCATTTCTGGGCGTATCTCCAGTCCGGGCCGCGGCGGAAAAAATTCCCGATTTCTCTTCCGATGCGACGGTAGGCTGGCTATCCGCGGGGACGGAATTCGCCGCGATGCCGTCCGGGCCTCATCCGGTCACTCCCGATCCCGCGCATCCCTATATCCTCAATGGCCGCCGCGGCCGGCAGCCCACACTTCGGGTCGCCGATCTCGACAATCCCATCCTTCAGCCCTGGGTGAAAGAGGCCCTGAAGAAGGTCAACGACCGCGTTCTGTCGGGCAAGGCCGCGTTCCCTCCGCAAGTGCGCTGTTGGCCACTCGGCGTGCCTGCCTTTGTGCTGTATCCCGCGCAGCCCGTGTTCTTCATCCAGACGCCCAAGGAAGTGCTGCTGATTTGGCAATCCGATCAGATGGTGCGGCATGTTTTTCTGACGGGCAAGCACTCGGTCAATCCGAAACCTTCCTGGTTCGGCGAATCGATCGGCCATTATGAGAATGGCGACACGCTGGTTGTCGATACGATCGGGTTGAATACCAAGACCTTTGTCGACAATTACCGCACGCCTCATACCGAACAGCTACATGTCGTGGAGCGCTACAAGCTCATGAACGCCGAAACGCGGATCGAGGTTACGCTCACGGTGGAGGACCCCGGCGCATTCACCATGCCTTGGTCGGCCAGGCAGACCTACAGCCGTGTGGAGGTCGGTCCGATGGGCGAATCGACATGTGCCGAAGGCAATTTCAACTATTTCGGCCTCGATCTCGATCCTCTGCCCGAGGACGATCACCCGGCTTTCTGACAACCCGTGCGAGACAACGCCATGGCCGCAACGATGATGAGACTTAAAACCACTCTCGCAGGCTGTGCGTTTGTGCTTTTTCTCGGAAGCGCCGCACTTTCGGCCCAAGAGGCATTGAACGAGCAGACACCCATTCCGGATTTTTCCTCGGGCGAGGCCAGTTGGATCGCGCAGGGCGTGAATTTTCAGTTGCCGTCCGACGGACCGCACCAGATCACCAATGATCCCGCGCATCCTTTCAAGCCGCCGGGGCGTGGCGAAGCCCCGACTTTCCGGGTTGCCGACCTTGACAACCCCATCCTTCAAGATTGGACGCGGGAAGAGTTGCGAAAGCGCAACGAACATATCCTCGGGGGCGGCACGGGCTATACCCGTCAGGTGAGCTGCTGGCCGATGGGCGTTCCTGCCTTTCTGCTCTACCCTGCCCAGCCGCTTTATATCGTCCAGGCTCCCAAGCAGGTTCTCCTGATCGCGCAGATGAACAACGAACCGCGACACGTCTATCTCAATGTGCCGCACTCTAGAAACGTGAAGCCATCCTGGTACGGAGAATCGATAGGCCATTACGAAGGCGGCACATTGGTGGTGGACACCATCGGGATGAACAATCAGACCTGGATCGACAATTACCGCACGCCCCACAGCGACAAGCTTCACGTCGTCGAACGTTTTCACATCGCCGAAGGCGGCAAGACGCTTCAGGTCGATGTGCATGTGGAGGACCCGGGCGCCTTCACCATGCCCTGGGATACCGTCCAGCGATACGACCGGACCCAGCAAGGCGCACTGGTGGAATTTCCCTGCGCCGAAAACAATGCCGATTTCGGCAATCTCGACCGGATGCCGATTGCGGAAAAACCGGATTTTTGAACGAGGAGAAAAAAAGATGTCGCGATATGCCTTTCCCCGTACGCTGGTCAGCGGCGTAGCCGCTGCCGCGCTTTCAGCATTATCCGCCCCCGCACAGGCCGCGATGAGCTGCGCCGATCTCGCCGGCATGAAGATCGCGCCAGCCGACATCGGTCTTCCCACCAGCGGTGCAGTAGTCGCGTCCGCACAGGTTCAGTCCGTTCCCGCCGATCCCACGGGGCCCGGCGCGACACGTGAATATTGCAAAATATTGGGCGCGATCGCACCGGTCGATCCCAATGCGCCACCGGTCAATTTCGAGGTGAACCTGCCGACGCAATGGAACGGCAAGGCCGTTCAATATGGCGGCGGCGGCACCAACGGCACTCTGGTCACGGGTCTTGGACCCTTGCGCGATGCGAGACGCGACACACCGGTCCCGATTGCGCGCGGCTTTGCCACCTGGGGGACGGATGCAGGCCATCAGAACGCGAAACTTCCGGAACCCGATGCGTTTGCGCTGAATCAGGAAGCCCTCGTCAACATGGCCTATGCCTCATACAAAAAGACGCACGATGTGGGCGTTCGCATCGCGACCGCGTTCTACGGCCGGACACCCGCGAAAATCTATTATTACGGCGGTTCCGAAGGCGGTCGCGAAGCGCTGATGATGGCACAGCGCTTCCCGGCGGATTTCGATGCCATTGTGAGCGTCGTGCCCGTGGCAAACTATGTCGGCATCAATTTGGTACGCGACAAGATCGCTCAGCTTCAGCAGGACGGCGGCTGGATCAGCCCCGCGAAAGTCAAAACAATGCAAAACGCCGTCAACGCCGCGTGCGACAAGCTCGATGGCTTGGCGGATGGCGTTATCGGCGCCTTCGAAAGATGCCGCAGCGTGTTCGACGCGAAGACGTTGCGCTGTGCAAACGGCACCGACACGGGCGACACCTGCCTATCGGATGCGCAGATCGAGGCCGACCGGGTCCTGCACCAGCCCTATGCATATCCGTTTGCGCTGGCTAATGGCGTGACCTCGTTCCCCGGCTGGACCTATGGCAGCGAGGAACAAGCAGGCGGAATGGTGGCTTCCGTAACGGGACTCGAGCCGGCCCATTTCCCGATTGTGTCGGCAAAGGTGCAGTCGATCTCGTGGACCGGTACGAACGGCTTTATGCGATTCCTGATCGCACGCGATGCATCGTTCAATCCGCTCCATTTCTCGGCCCAGGAATTCATCCCGCGCATCCGCGAGGTCTCGGAAATGTTCGATACGACCAATCCCGACCTTTCCGCATTTCTTGCGCGCGGCGGCAAGTTGATCCTCAAGGGGAACGGCGCCGACTATCGCAGAAGCATCTTGCAGGAGATTACCTATTACAAATCCGTTGCCGCGAAGATGGGGCAGGCACGGGTGGACGGATTCATCCGCTTCTATGTGACCCCGGGCGTCGATCATCCCGGCAACGGCGTCATGAGTTCGGGTGCGGCCGTACCGGCCAAGGTCGATCTTCTGGGGGCGCTGGACGGCTGGGCCGATAGCGGCAAGGCTCCCGGAGAGCTGACGCAGGTGTCGCAGGAAACCAAGGCACCGTTCAAGATCGTGGCGTCGCGCCCGATGTGTCTCTATCCGGCTTTCCCACATTACAAGGGCGAGGGCGATCCGAACGACGCGGCAAGCTTCACTTGCGCAAAATGACGATGAGCTACGGGTGGCGAACAGACGATTGAACCGACGAAATGGAACGGCGGTTGCCGCGCATCTTTGCGCTGGTTGACGTCAATCCGAATTATTCGGTTATGATGTCAAGCCGATAAGAACCGGGAAATACGTTTTTCAAGGAGCACGAGTTTGGCCGGATTTTCGTATGGAGCGACGTCGCGTCGTCTTTTGATGGGTTTCGCCTGGTTCTCGCTGATGTCCGCCGGCGCGGCACTCGCTGCGGATTCCGGCAGCCAGGCTTCGTCCATTCCCGATTTTTCTTCGTTCAGCAACGGCTGGATTGCTATCAATTCGGATTTCACTCCGGCAGCCGGCAGCGGGCCGAAGCCAGTGACCTACGACCCGAAATATCCGTTTCGGCGCAACGACGAGCCCGGACCAGCGACCTACCGCATCGCCGATCTCAACAATCCGAATCTGCAACCCTGGGCCATCGCGGAATTGAAGAAATACAACGACAGGGTTCTTGCGGGTGAACTCGGGACGACGCCGCGATGGAGCTGCCTGCCGGGCGGCGTGCCGGGCTTCTCGCTGTTTGTCGTGGAGCCGGTCTATGTCGTGCAATCGCCGAAGGAAGTGCTGCTGATCTATTCGGGCAATCGCGAAGTGAGGCACATCTATCTGAACGTGCCGCATTCGAAGGCGCCAAAGCCCACATGGTACGGAGAATCCGTCGGCCATTATGAAGGCGATACACTGGTAGTCGATACGATCGGCCTCTCGACCAAGGCCGTCATCGATAATTACCATACCCCGCATACCGAGCAGCTCCATGTCGTGGAGCGCTATCATCTGACCGAGGGCGGCAAGCAGCTCGAGGTGAATCTTCTGGTCGAAGACCCGGGCACCTTCAAGGCGCCGTGGCAGGCGATACAGCATTATTCGAAGGTGCCCAACCGGCCGATGCTTGAACAGAATTGCTCGGAGAACAACGACAATATTTTCGATTTACCGGGCTGGATCGGTCCCCCGACCGCGAGCAAACCCGACTTCTAAGGCAATTGTGCGGTTCATGCAGGGGGAAGAGGGGAAGATTGCCGTGATGAAATCCATAGGCGCAAAACTCGCCCTGATAGGCGTCCTGCTCTACGCGGGGGGCGCGCTGGCAGCCGATGGTGACGCGGTGCCGCAATTTTCCTTCATGGACGGCGGCTGGCAGGCGGCGGGCGCAGATTTCCTTCAGCCCGCGAACGGCCCCGGACCCGTGCGTGACGTACCGGGTCACGAACATGGCGGCAACAACACAGGCGCCCAACCCACATTCCGGATGGCGGATCTGAGCAATCCGATCCTGCAACCCTGGGTGCGCGACGCTCTGAAAAAAGTGAACGACAAGATTGCCGCGGGGGGCGGAGGCTTCACGCCGCAGGTGAGCTGCATTCCGCTCGGCGTTCCGGCCTATCTTCTCCATCCGGCACAACCTGTCTATTTCATTCAGACGCCGAAGGAAGTGGTGCTGATCTGGCCGCCCAATCACGAGGTTCGACGCATCTATCTCATCGGCAAGCACTCCACGAATGTGAAACCGTCCTGGCTGGGCGAATCTATCGGCCATTATGAAGGCGGCGACACGCTCGTCGTCGATACGATCGGATTGAACGACAGGACCTATGTCGACAATTTCCGCACGCCTCATACGGAAAAGCTTCACGTCGTGGAGCGCTTCCGCATCAATGCCGACGCCAAGGGCCTGACCGTGGATGTCACGGTCGAAGATTCCGGGGCGTTCACGATGCCCTGGCATGCCGTGCAGCGTTACCGTCGCGTGCAGCAGGGGCCGATGAGCGAATCCTCATGTGCCGAAAATCCCACCAATTTTCTCGGTTACGACATGGATCCCATTCCCACCGCGACCAAGCCCGACTTCTGATTTGCGAAGGCGGCGTTCAGTGAAGGAGGTTGCCATGTTCCGTTTCGGACCGGTCCGGACAGCCATTCCAATATTCATGCTGGGAATTGCCGCGCTCGGCACCGGGGGCGTACTCGCGCAGGGTGTGTCCGATCAACCGGATTTTCAGAGCGGCGGGGTCTCGTGGATAGCGATGAACAATGATCTGGCCGGGCCGGCGACCGGCCTCGGCCCCACCAAACCCGATCCCGCGCATCCCTATGTTGCCAATGGGCAGGGCACGCAGCCAACCTTCCGTATCGGCGACACCGGTAATCCGAACTTGAAGGCCTGGGCCGCCGAGCGGATGAAAAAGGACAATGCCGAGGTGCTCGCCGGCAAGATCGCGTACACGGCGCGTTCGAGCTGCATGCCCGCCGGAGTGCCGGGATTTTCCTCCTATATTGTCGAGCCGATCTATTTCATCCAGACACCTAAGGAAATCCTGATGGTCTATGCGGGCAATCAGGAAGCGCGGCATGTCTACATGAACGTGCCGCACTCCCTCAATCCCAAGCCCTCCTGGTACGGCGAATCCGTCGCCCATTATGAAGGCGACATGCTGATCGTCGATACGATCGGGACCAACGCGAAGACCTTCGTCGACAATTACCGCACGCCGCATACCGAAAAGCTTCACGTTGTGGAACGCTACCGATTTGCCGACGGCGGCAAAATCTTGAATGTGGAAATCAGCGTCGAAGATCCCGACACCTTCAACCAACCCTGGACTGCGATCCAACGCTACCGCAAAGTGCAACAGGGGCCGCTGACGGAACAGTCCTGTGCCGAGAACAATAATGGCTTTTTCGATTATGGGATTCCGACAGCCGCGAAGGCCGATTTCTAACGGCACGCGTGGCTGATCGAGATCGTCTCACTGAAATCAGGCCAAAATCAGGAGTGAGCATGTGCGGGCCCAATATGTGGCGGCGGATTGCGGCGAGCTTGCTTGCCGCGGCAATCGCGACGCCGGTTCTGGCACTGGAAAAGGGTGCCGGATTTCCCTTGGCGCCCATCGGCGCGCTCAAACCGCGCGCCGACGGCGTCCCCAATCTCGCCGCCGCGGGCTATGGCTGGTTCGAAGACGGCGATGATTTTCTGCCGCCTGTGTCCGGCCCGGGACCGGTATTTTCCGATCCGAAGCATCCCTATTACAGCAATCAGAGCGGCGTCCAGCCGACCTATCGCGTTGCCGATCTCTCCAATCCGATCCTGAGACCGTGGGTGAAGGAGTCCTTGAAAAAGGCCAACGATCGGGCGCTCTCCGGCGGCGTGCCATTCAATCCGCGCGAACGTTGCTGGCCTGCCGGCGTCCCGGCATTCGAAGTTTATACCCGCGTTCGGCCGGTCTATTTCATCCAGGGCCGAGACAAGGTTCTGATCGTGAACGAGGGCGACGCACAGGTACGTCATGTCTATCTGAATGTTCCGCACACGAAAAATCCACGGCCATCCTGGTATGGGGAGTCCATCGGACATTACGAAGGCAACAATACGCTTGTCGTGGACACGATCGGGATCACCGACAAAACCTTTGTCGACAATTATCTGACGCCCCACACCGGAGCGCTCCACGTCGTGGAACGCTTCACACTCGGCCGCGATGGCAGGACATTAAGCGTGATGGTAACGGTCGAGGACCCGGGCGCCTTCACCGCGAAATGGTCGGCGCGGCAAGTTTATCGTTTGGAATTTCAAGGTCCATGGGATGAATCGCCCTGTGCGGATAACAACACCAATTATTTCGGCTTCGATGTCTCGCCCCTGCCCCAGGCGCGCAAGCCGGATTTTTGATCAGGGTGCGATGTCTTCGAGGCGGCGGTTTCTGGTCTCGATCATCTGCGTTGCGGCCAAGGCACCCAAAAACGCCACACCAGCAAACATCAGAAACACCGACGCGATTCCGTGGGACACCATCGTCAAACCCACGATCGGCGGTCCCGCCGCGGACGCAAGCCTTAGCCAGCAGGTTCCCGCGGCCGTCCCGATGGCGCGCATGCGGGTGGGGTAGATTTCCGGCGTATAGAGATAAAGCACGGTATTGACCGTGCTCATCACGCCATAGCTCAACGTCACGAAAATAATCACGCGATTGACGTCGCCTGCGCCAAACAGCCCGAGGGGCGCCAGAAGCGCGCCGCCGATGATGAAACTCGCTGCCATCCAGGCTTTGCGGCCGACGCGATCAATGACGAAGACGCAGACGAGCAGGACAAACACTTGCACCGTATTGGTCAGCAGCGCGAAATTCAGCGAGGTTTGAAGCGGCAAATGATAGACCGTGTTGTAAAGGGTCGGCATCCAATTGTTTAAACCGTTGGTGACACCATAAGCCGTCGCCCAGATCACCCACACGATCAGCGTGCGATGGCGATAAACCGGTGAGAACAGCTCGCCCCACCGGCTCCTCTGCGCAAAGGCGGCGGCGGACATCACGTGCGGCGCGACCGGGGTTCGCTTTTGCGTGCTCGCTTCAAGGCTTTGGATGATCGTTTCGGCTTGCGCGAAACGTCTTTTCCGGATCAGCCAGCGCGGAGATTCCGGCAGACGCGATACGAGATAGGCGATGATCAGGCCCGGAACGGTTCCGAGCAGGAAAAGCACGTTCCAGCCATAGAGGGGAACAAGCCTGGCGCCCAGCACGGCAGCAGCAAGAAAACCGATCGGGAAGATCAGTTCGTACAGAAGGAAGAAACGGCCCCGCCCATGCGCCCGCGACAATTCGTTGATATAGGTCGCCGCGATAGGCATTTCTCCGCCCACGCCAATGCCCTGAATGAGCCGGCATGCGAACATCTGCGCGAAATTGCCGGTGAAGGCGCAGGCAAGACTTACGACCGCCATGATCAGGGTGGCATATGTCGCACTTATCACGCGGCCGATTCGCTCGCCGAGCCAGCCGAAGATCAACGCACCCGCGAACTGTCCGATATAGGAGGCCGCGAGAAGATAGCCCACTTGCGCCGGGCTCAGTCCCCATTCCCGCACCAGGACCGGCGTTGCGGAGGCCAACGACAATGCCGTGAAGGCGTCGAAGAACGTGGCACTTCCCATGATGACGCGCGGGCCGATGTGCCATCGGGAAA
Organism: Micropepsaceae bacterium; assembly: GCA_036499145.1. Lineage (GTDB taxonomy): Bacteria > Pseudomonadota > Alphaproteobacteria > Micropepsales > Micropepsaceae > CAIYRG01. The sequence goes on from DASYEG010000302.1 coordinate 16,590, forward strand.
ACGGCACGGATTCGAGTCGCGCGATCAGTTCCGCCGCCGTTTGAGAATCGCTGACTCCCGCACCGGCGCAGTTTTCCCGCGCGAATTCGGCTGCTTGCACAGGAGCCATGGACATCAGATATGCTCCAGCAATTTTGTGATCTCGTTCGCGATCTCGCCGGGGCATTCGATGGGTGTCAGGTGGCGGCCCCCGGCAATGATCCGGAACGTCGATTGCGGAATGGTTTCGTGCAGCGCCTGCCCCATAGCGATGGGCGTTGCATAATCTTCCTCGCCGACGACCACGGCCACGGGCATCTTGAAAGCCGGCAAATAATGTCTGAGGTCCGCATCGCCCAGGAGGGCACAGGTTGCCGCATAGCATTCAAAATCATTGGCCAGGAAGACATCCGTCGCCTGTTTCACGCGCTCAGGATGGGCTGGCGGGAATTTCTCGGAAAACCAGCGCGTGACCTGGAAATCGATCAGGCCCTGCATGCCTTTGGCCTTGGCGGCCGCGGCCCGGTCGCGAAATTGTTTGGGGGCTTCGGGACCGTACCAGGCGGTGGTGTCGATGAGGGCGAGTGCTGCCGCACGCCCGGGATAAAGGCCCGCGAAAGCCTGCGCCACGCAACCGCCCATGGAACAGCCCGCCACGACGGCCGCATCCCAGCCGACATGGTCCATCAACTCGCCGAGATCGCGCCCAAACAACTCGGCCGTATATTCCATGTGCGGACGGCTGGAGCGCCCATGCCCGCGCGCGTCATAGGTGAGGATTTGAGCACGGCCGCCGAGGCGCTCCGCCACGCCGTCCCAGACGCTGCGGTCGAGCGCAAGCGAATGAACGAGCGCCAGCCGCGGCGCGTTTGCGTTTTCGGCGCCCTGGAGCGTGTAAGAAATCGTGCAACCGTCCGATGTCGAAAAACTGCTGTTTTGTGCTGTCATGTCCCACCAATAATGAATGTGGCGGGACTGTAAAACAGTTCCCGCGCGACACCAATCGCCTCTGATCCTCAGCCCTTCTGCAAGCGCATGAACCGTACGTGAAAGGGGCTGGCCCGGTTCAGGAAGAGAAGATCGTGCCCGAGCGTCTGGGCACAGTCGAAACCGCGCGCATCCATGAGAGAAATCATGCGCGTTTTCACCGGGTCGAAATTGTATTCGACCGTGATGGCGTGCACGAAGAGCCGGCCGAAATCGACCGATTGCAGGATGGGCAGTTCGCTGCCTTCGGTATCGATGCTGAGATAGGTGATTTCCGACAGCCCGGCTTGGGCGGCGATCTCGTTCAGGTTGCGTGTTTCAACCGGAATGACTACCGCCGTGCCGCCGAATTGTTCGATCTCCTGTTCGACGCGCTGACGATGCTCGGGATGGTAATTGTCCAGGACCCCGGACAGCATCTCCGAATAGCCGGAGATCTTCAGGAAACGGACCGTTCCCGATTCGCGTCCAACGCAGCAATTCAGTACGGTGCATTTGCGGCTCCCGGCCGCCTTCGCGAATGCATCCGGATTGGGCTCGATCGCGATCCCTCGCCAATGACGCACCGTCTCGAAAAAGAACGAGTTGCTGTAAGTCACACCATCGTGTGCGCCGATATCGATGAAGGTTCCGCCCGTCATACCGGCAAACAACCAGCGGTCGAGAAGAACATCCTGCAGATATTGGGATTTGTACTGCGCCGGTTCGGTCGCAAAATCGGTCGGGTCCGCATCGCTTCCGGCGCGGACGATGATCTCCGGGAACGGCGCCGGAATTGCGCCGAAATAGGTGAGCAGAAGGGCGCGCCGATAGGATTCGGTCATCTGCGGTATCATCTGGCGCGTGAAGAACAGATTTCCGAGGCTGGCGTGGAAGTCGCCACGCCTGGATTGGCAGGAGATCGCGTCCGCGATTCTGCGCTCGGCCAGCGCGAATTGCCCCCTGCTGGCCGCGATCAGACCCAGAAGATGCAGCGCATCGCCCTGTCGCGGGTCGGATTGAAGGACCTCATTATAGAGACACTCGGCCTCGGCGAGGCGGCCGGCGCGCTGATGATCCAATGCAGCGGTAAGCCATAGGGGATGCAGCGGCATGAAGTTTCCGTACAGCAGGCCCGTCTTCGGGTCCAGCCTGGGCATTTATGTCAGCGCATGCGGACAGATGGCGCTTGCAGGACATGCAGTGCTATCTCACAATCGGCCTCAAGTGTTTTTAATACGCGGAGGCAAAATGCGTCGCAGAATTTTTTTGCAAGGCCTCGGCGGCACATTCGCCGCACCGGCGATTTTGTCCCGGGCCCTCGGCGCCGAACGTCCGCCGCTGCCCTCCGGCCTGCCGCAGGGCGAATACGACACGGTGGTTCTCGAAGCGCTTCCCGGCAAACGTCCGCTGATCAAACACACCGCCCGGCCACCGAATTACGAAACTCCGACAGCGCTTTTTGCGACGCCGGTCACACCGAACGATGCATTCTTCGTGCGTTACCATCTGGCCGGGATACCGCCGCGCATCGACGTGCGGCAATGGAAGCTCGATGTCGGTGGAGAGGGCGTGAACACCCCCCTGCAGCTCGGCTTTGAGGATTTGCAGCGCGGTTATGAGCAAATCGAACTCACCGCGGTTTGTCAGTGCTCGGGCAATCGCCGCGGGCTTTCCGACCCCCATGTGCCGGGCGTGCAGTGGGGCCTCGGTGCGATGGGCAACGCCGTCTGGCGCGGACCGCGATTGAAGGATGTGCTCGCCAAAGCGGGATTGAAACCGGGCGTTGTGGAGATCGTGGCCGACGGTGCCGACGGTCCGGTCCTCAATTCGACGCCCGATTTCGTGAAAAGCCTGCCGCTCGCAAAGGCGATGGACGACAACACCATCATCGCCCTGCAAATGAACGGGCAGGATCTTCCTCATTTCAACGGCTACCCGGCGCGCCTCATCGTGCCGGGTTGGACCGCGACCTATTGGGTCAAACATCTGACCTCGCTTCAGGCGGTGAATAAACCCTTTGAGGGTTTTTGGATGAAGGCTGCCTATCGCATCCCGACGGGAATGTTTCCGACGGTGCAGCACTTCGCGAGTCAGGAAAACGCGATGAACACCCCCATCACCGAGATGGTGGTCAATTCGCTGGTCGTGGGCCCTGCGGAAGGTGCGCGCGTGCGCAGAGGCGAAGCCCTCAACGTCACCGGAATCGCCTGGGATGGCGGCTATGGCATACGCTCGGTGATCGTGTCGACCGATAGCGGGATGAGCTGGCGTGAAGCCGTGCTCGGCGCCGATCAGGGGCGCTTCGCGTTCCGGCCATGGAGTTATCGTTTTACGGCCGATGCGCCCGGCACACACAACATCCTTGTACGCGCCATAAACCGGCTCGGAGAAACGCAAGTGGATACGCTGATTTTCAACCCTGCCGGCTATCACAACAATGTCGTTCGGCCAACCACCATCATGGTCTCCTGAAGGGTGCCTTCAATGAAACCGCTCTACGTTGCCGTCTTTGCCATCATGGCCGTGTCGGTTGCGCTTGCCGCAGAATCGCCGGTCGCGCTCAAGGATTCGCCTGGCCGCGCCACCGTCGAGAATATGTGTGGCGGCTGTCACAGTCTCGATTACATCCGCATCAATTCACCATTCATGAATCGTCAGACTTGGACGGCCGAGGTGAACAAGATGATCAATGCCTATGGTGCGCCGATTCCGCAAAATGACACCACCGCGATCATCGATTACCTGACCGCCAATTACGGCGAGAAGTAACGGTTAAGGCCAGAGAAGAAACAGCGCAGGATCGGTCTTCTTGCGTGCTGTTGGCCGGAACTCGGCAGAATTTTCCGGCCACTCGGCAAAAATTTCCCTATGACGGCAAGAATTGCCGGGCGAACGCGGCCCGATTGGTTTCCGCGGGGCAGAAATTCCCATGCCCCCTGCGTGCAATGATCCTTAATCGATCCCTCAAATTGCACGGAATGCGTATTGCCAGCAACCCACCGGGACAAAACATCCCGGAGCACAACGCTCCAGCTCAAACCAGAATGGAGACATCAATGCTTAGCGTGAACACAAATACCGGCGCGATGATGGCGCTGCAGTTCCTCAATCAGACCCAATCGGATTTGCAGACCACCCAGAGCCACATCAATTCGGGCTTGAAGGTTGCTTCCGCCACCGACAATGGCGCCGTCTATGCCATCGCGCAGAACATGCGCGGGAGCGTGTCGGGCTACCAGGCCGTCACGGACAGTCTCAATCGCGGTGTTTCCACCGTG